>JBKJOI010000946.1:0-11349 GCA_046595695.1 Haliangiales bacterium
CGGCGCGTGCACCGGCCAGGTCACGCCCGGCACCGAGTCGTGCAACAACCTGCCCGACGACTCCGTCACGGCCTCGTCGACCGAGGCGTCGCAGTCGTCGTCCAGGTTGTTGCACGACTCGGTGCCGGGCGTGACCTGGCCGGTGCACGCGCCGCCGAAGACGCCGGCCGAGCACGCGCGCGAGCCGGTCGAGCAGATGCCGACGCCGCTCGTGCCTCCCGGCCCGGTGTAACAGGACTGCACCACGCCCTCGTCGATCGCCGCGTCGCAGTCGTCGTCGAGGTTGTTGCAGGCCTCGCTGCCAGGCGTGATCTGGCCGACACACGCGCCCGAGAACACGCCCGCCGAGCAGGCCTGGTTGCCGGCCTTGCACACGCCGACCGTGACCGTCCCGACCGGGCCGGAGTAGCAGGTCTGGGTCACGTTCTCGTCGACCGAGGCGTCGCAGTCGTCGTCGACGTTGTTGCACGACTCGGTGCCGGGCAGCACCTGGCCGGTGCACGCACCGCCGAAGACACCGGCGCTGCACGCCTGCGAGCCGGTCGAGCAGATGCCGACGCCGCTCGTGCCCGAAGGCCCGGTGTAGCAGGACTGCACCACGCCATCGTCGATCAGCGTGTCGCAGTCGTCATCGAGGTTGTTGCACGACTCGGTGCCGGGCGTGACCTGGCCGACGCACGCGCCGGAGAACACGCCCGCCGAGCAGGCCTGGTTGCCGGCCTTGCACACGCCGATCGTGACCGTGCCAAACGGGCCGGTGTAGCAGCCCTGCGTCACGGTCTCGTCGATCGAGCCATCGCAGTCGTCGTCGAGGTTGTTGCAGCCCTCGCTGCCGGGCAGCACCTGGCCAGTGCACGGCCCGGTGAACGCGCCGGCGCTGCAGGCCTGCGTGCCGGGCAGGCAGCGGCCAACGTTCTGCGTGCTCGCCGGGCCGGTGTAGCAGCCCTGCGTCACGCCCTCGTCGATGGTGCCGTCGCAGTTCTCGTCGAGGTTGTTGCAGGCCTCGCTGCCGGGCGTGACCTGGCCGACGCAGGCTCCGAAGGCGCCGCTCGTGCAGGTGTGCGAGCCGCCCGCGCAGGTGCCGACGTTCTGCGTCCCGACCGGGCCGGTGTAGCAGCTCTGGATCACGCTGTCGTCGACGATGCCGTCGCAGTCGTCGTCGGTGTTGTTGCACGCCTCGCTGCCCGCCACGATGCCGCCCGAGCACACCTTGAGGCCGCCCGAGCACACCTGCGTGCCGGGCACGCAGGCGCCGACGTCCGAGCCGCACGGGCCGCCGACGTCGACCGCGCCCACGTCGGTGGTGCCGTCGCAGTCGTCATCGATGTTGTTGCAGATCTCCGAGGTCGGGGCGGTCTGGCCGGCGCACACCAGCGCGCCGCTCGCGCACGCGAGCGTGCCCGGCTCGCACGCGCCGGTGCTGGTGCCGCACGGGCCGCCCAGGCCGGGATCGGTGGGCGACTCGTCGGTCTGCGCGTCACAGTCGTCGTCGAGGCCGTTGCACAGCTCGGCGGTCGGCCCGATGGCGCGCAGGCACATGCGCGTGCCGGCGACGCACGAGAAGATGCCGGCGGTGCAGTTGCCGACCGCGGGTGAGCAGACCGCGCCGACGTCGACCGGGGTCTCGTCGGTCAGGCCGTCGCAGTCGTCGTCGGCGCCGTTGCAGGTCTCGCTGGCCGGCTCGGGCGCACCCACGCAGCGCAGCGTCGCGCCCACACAGGTCCTGGTGCCGGTGTTCGTGCACGAGCCAATCGCCGAGCCCGAGGGCGCGTTGTTGCACGCGGCGCCCGAGTCGGCGGTCGGGCCATCGGCCTTGCCGTCGCAGTCGTCGTCGAGGCCGTTGCACAGCTCGACGCCGCCGTTCTGCACCGTGCACGCGTACTCGCAGCCGTTCAGCTGGATGGCGTCAGCGTCGTGGAAGCCGGGCAGGCAGTCGGTCAGCGGGTCGAACTCGCACAGGCCCATGCTGCAGCCGGGGATCGCGTGCGGGAACGTGCACACGCGCGCGCACAGGCCGCAGTTGTTGGGATCGGTCGACGAGTCGATGGTCTCGTCGACGGCGCCGTCGCAGTCGTTGTCGATGAAGTCGCACAGCTCGATGCCTCCGTTGCTCGGCACGCACGCGTACTCGCAGCCGTCGGCCTGGTTGCCGTTCGCGTCGTTGAAGCCGCCGTCGCAGTCGACGAGCGGGTCGAAGGCGCACGTGCCTGTCGTGCAGGTGGTGTCGGCGTGGAAGAAGCCGCAGACCACGCCGCAGCCGCCGCAGTTCTGCTCGTCGCCCTGGAAGTCGAAGGGATCGTCGACGGTGCCGTTGCAGTCGTTGTCGAGGCCGTCGCAGGCCTCGACGCCGCCGTTCGAGTCGAAGCAGGCGTACTCGCAGCCGTCGCTCTGATCGAAGGGATCGCCGATGTCGCCGTTCAGATCCTCGAAGCCGGGGAAGCACTCGTAGATCTCGCACACGCCCAGGAGGCACTCGGTGCGCGCGCCGTCCTTGGCGCAGGTCATGCCGCAGGCGCCGCAGTTCAGCTCGTCGCCCTGCAGATCGAAGTCCTCGTCGATCAGGTCGTCGCAGTCGTCGTCGAAGGCGTTGCACAGCTCGGGCGCGCCGATGATGCAGCCGGCGTCGAGGCCGGCGTCGCCGGCGTCGCCCAGGTCGCCACCGTCGGCGGCATCGCCCAGGTCACCGCCGTCGCCGGCGTCGCCGCGCACGCAGTTCAGGCAGTAGGGATCGACGCTGCAGCCCGCGGTCAGGCTGGCGAGCAGGAGGCCGGCCAGCAGCACCACCATGAGGCGCAGGTTGCGCCGGCGCGCGCGCCAGAGCACGGCCCCGAGCACGAGCAGGAGCGAGATCTCGAGCCCGCCGCCCAGCCCGGAGCCGGGGGCGATCGCGCAGCCCCCGCCGCCGGTGGCGTAGACTTGGTCGTCGGGTCCGGCGTCGGGCGTGATCGGGCGCGGCGGATCGAAGCAGTCGCCCAGGCGGCAGACCTCGTCGCCGGGGCAGACCACGCCCTCGCAGGCGTCGGGGATGCAGGTGCCGGTGCTCGGGTCGCACGCCTCGGTCGGCGAGCAGTTCACGGTGCGGCAGGGATCGCCGACGCACTCGCCGGTCGAGGGGAAGCAAATGTTGGGGAAGTCGCAGTCGACCGGGCAGCCGGTGGGCGCGCACGTGCCCTCGTGGCACTGCTCGCCGATGGGGCAGTCGACGCCGCCGCAGCTCGTCACGCAGCTGCCCGCGCGGCAGAACTGATCGGAGCTCGGGCAGGTCACGCCCTCGCACGGATCGCTCAGGCAGGCGCCGTCGCCGGCGCAGAACTCGTCGTCTGCGCACTTGTCGGGCACGAACAGGCAGTTGTCGGGCACGCACAGGCCGTCGCCAGGACGACACACCAGGCCGGTGCCGCAGGTCGCGAGCGAGCAGCTGGTCACGCAGGCGCCGCCCGAACAGGTCATGGCGGTGCCGTCCTGACCGGGCGGGCAGACGATGCCGGCGCACGGGTCGGGGATGCACAGCCCGGTCTGGCAGGTCATGCCCTGCGGGCAGGGGAACTCACCGGTGCCGCACGGCACGGCGCACACGCCGTTCACGCAGGTGGCGCCCGAGCACAGCACACCCTCGTCGGTGTTGCCGTCGCAGTCGTCGTCGAGCGCGTTGCACGTCTCGGTGGTCGGGATCACGCCGCCCACGCACTGGATGCCGCCCGAGATGCAGAAGGTGGTGCCGGGCTCGCACGGCGGCGGGAAGTTACCGCAGGCCAGGCCGGTGCCAGCTGGGTTGTCGTCGATCGAGCCGTCGCAGTCGTCGTCGATGCCGTTGCACAGCTCGGCGCTGCCGCCGACCGCGCCGACACACATGAGCATGCCGCCGGTGCACTGGAACGCGCCCGGCGTGCACACGCCCAGGCTCGAGCCACAGGGCGCGCCCACGCCCAGCGGGAGGTCGTCGACGAAGCCGTTGCAGTCGTCGTCGAGCAGGTTGCACAGCTCGACCGACGGGCCGACCTGGCCGTTGCACGCCAGCGCGCCCGACACGCACACGGTGGCGCCGAACCCGCACTCGCCCTCCTCGGTGTTGCCGCAGGCCGCGCCGATGCCGCCCGGGCTGTCGTCGACGACGTTGTCGCAGTCGTCGTCGAGTCCGTTGCAGGTCTCGTTGCCCGGGCCGACGCCGCCCTGGCAGGTGGGCACGCCGAACACGCACACCTGGGCGCCGAGCTCGCACTCACCGTCGTCCTCGCCGCAGCTCGCGCCCTCGTCGACGAGGCCGCCGCCGACGTCCCCAGGATCGCCGGTGTGCTCGTCGGTGAGCGCGTCGCAGTCGTTGTCCTTGAAGTCGCAGATTTCGGGCGTCGCGCCGATCGCACCGACGCACACGGGCGCGGCGGCGATGCAGCGCAGGCGTCCCGCCGAGCACTCGCCCTGATCGGTGCCGCAGGCGCCGATGTCGTTCAGGCCCTCGTCGATCGAGCCGTCGCAGTCGTCGTCGAGCCCGTTGCACAGCTCGACCGAGACCTGCGAGCCCGAGCCGCCCGGATCCGTCGAGCAGCGCGTCGAGCTGAGCGTCGCGCACTCGAGCAAGCCGGCGCCGCACGCGCCCTCGCCCTCGCATATGCCGCCGACGTTGAAGCCGTCGTCGATCACGCCGTCGCAGTCGTCGTCGAGCCCGTTGCACAGCTCGCTGCCGGGCGCGCCGGGGACCACGTTGCAGACGGGCGCGCCCGCGGTGCACACGGTGGCGCCGCTTCTCGCGCAGGTGCCCACGCCGACCGAGCAGGCCACGCCGACGTTGGTGGGCGAGTCGTCGACCACGCCGTCGCAGTCGTCGTCGAGCCCGTTGCACAGCTCGGCGTTCGTGCCGGTGGTGTCGGAGCACACGATGGCGCCGGCGGTGCACGAGGTCACGCCCTCGGGGCAGAGATCCAGGTCGGTGCCGTCGCAAGCGGCGCCGCCGCCCGGGTTGCCCTCGTCGACGATCAGGTCGCAGTCGTCGTCGAGCCCGTTGCAGAGCTCCACGTTGTTGCCGGTGGTGTCGCTGCAGACCAGCACGCCGCCCGTGCAGCTGAACGTGCCCTCCTTGCAGAGATCGGCGTCCGAGCCGTCGCAGGTCGCGCCGCCGCCCGGGTTGCCCTCGTCGACCGCGCCGTCGCAATCGTCGTCGAGGCCGTTGCAGGTCTCCACGGTGTTGCCGGTGCTGTCGTTGCAGCTGAGCACGCCCGCGGTGCAGACGATCGTGCCTTCCTGGCATAGGTCGCCGTCGGTGCCGTCGCAGGCGGCGCCGCCACCCGGGTTGCCCTCGTCGATCGTCAGGTCGCAATCGTCGTCGATGCCGTTGCAGATCTCGAGGGTGTTGCCGCTGGTGTCGCCGCAGACCTGCACGCCGCCCGAGCAGCTGAACGTGCCTTCCTTGCAGAGATCGGCATCCGAGCCGTCGCAGGTCGCGCCGCCGCCCGGGTTGCCCTCGTCGATCGCACCGTCGCAGTCGTCGTCCAGGCCGTTGCAGGTCTCGACCAGGTTGCCGGTGGTGTCGTTGCAGATGAGCACGCCGGAGGTGCAGACGATCGTGCCCTCCTGGCAGAGGTCGCCGTCGGTGCCGTCGCAGGCGGCGCCGCCGCCCGGGTTGCCCTCGTCGGTCGCCAGGTCGCAGTCGTCGTCGAGGCCATTGCAGATCTCGACGGTGTTGCCGCTGGTGTCGCCGCAGACGACCACGCCGGCCGTGCACGCCGTCACGCCCTCGTTGCAGAGGTCGGCGTCCGAGCCGTCGCAGCTCACCCCGCCTCCTGGGTTGCCCTCGTCGACCGCGGCGTCGCAGTCGTCGTCGACACCGTTGCAGGTCTCCACCGTCGTCGCGGTGGCGTCGTTGCAGACCAGGGCGCCCGACGTGCACACCGTCACGCCCTCGGCGCAGAGATCGCCGTCGGTGCCGTCGCAGGCGGCGCCGCCACCCGGGTTGCCCTCGTCGGTGCTCAGATCGCAGTCGTCGTCGAGGCCATTGCACAGCTCGAGGTTCGCGCCGCTGGTGTCGCCGCAGACGACCACGCCACCCGTGCACGCGGTCACGCCCTCGTTGCAGAGGTCGGTGTCGGGGCCGTCGCAGCTCACCCCGCCGCCCGGGTTGCCCTCGTCGACCACGGCGTCGCAGTCGTCGTCGACGCCGTTGCAGGTCTCCACGGTGGTGCCGGTGGCGTCGTTGCAGGAGACCGTGCCGCCCGCGCACACGGTCACGCCCTCGGCACACAGGTCACCATCGGTGCCGTCGCAGGCCACGCCGCCGCCCGGGTTGCCCTCGTCGGCGGTCAGATCGCAGTCGTCGTCGAGCCCGTTGCAGGTCTCGACGGTGTTGCCAGTGGTGTCGGTGCAGGCGATCACGCCGCCGGTGCACGAGGTCACGCCCTCCTTGCAGAGGTCGCTGTCGGCGCCGTCGCAGGTGACGCCGCCGCCCGGGTTACCCTCGTCGATCGAGCCGTCGCAGTCGTCGTCCACGCCGTTGCAGGTATCGGCGATGGTGCCGGTGTTGTCGCTGCACACGATCACGCCGCCCGAGCACGACGTCACGCCTTCGGCACACAGGTCACCGTCGGGGCCGTCGCAGGCGACCCCGCCGCCCGGGTTGCCCTCGTCGATCGCACCGTCGCAGTCGTCGTCGACGCCGTTGCAGCTCTCGACCGCGGTGCCGGTGGCGTCGCTGCACCCGAGCACACCGACGGTGCACGTGGTCGCGCCCTCGTTGCACAGGTCCAGGTCCACGCCATCGCAGCTCACGCCCACGCCGGTGGGATTGTCGTCAGTGGTGCCGTTGCAGTTGTCGTCCAGGTTGTTGCAGGTCTCGGTCACCGCGGTGACCGTCGAGGAGCACTGGATGGTCGCGCCCTGACACACGGTCTGGCCGGTCCGGCACTGGCCCTGCTTGTTGCCGCCCACGCAGGTGAGCCCGGCGCTGCCGTCGCAGGTACAGGCGGCGCCCGTGCCCGCGACGCCGCCCGGATCGGTGGCGTCGATCAGGCCGTCGCAGTCGTTGTCGAAGCCGTCGCAGACCTCGAGCGACGGCGAGCACGGCGGCGTGAGGCCGGTGACCGCGATCATCATGTCCTCGAAGTCGTTGTCGCCGCCGCGGAACAGATCCTCGAAGCCGAAGTAGAAGCGCTGGCTGAAGACCTCGGAGGTGTAGACGAGGTGGTGCACGAAGTCGCCGTCGTTGTTGAGCTCGCGCTGCGTAAAGTAGGCGCGGCCGAAGAACGAGGTCACGCCGTTGCCGGCGAAGTCGCCGCAGTTGGGCGCGGCGCCGCGACCCTCGGGCGTGATCAGGTAGAAGCCGATGAAGCCGCCCGCGTAGCGCCCGGCGGTGAATTCGGTGCCGAAGTTCACCGTCGCGGTGTTGGGCGCCTCGGCGTTGACGACATAGCCGCCCGCCTCGCCGGTGTGCACCGCCGCGGGCACGCCGCAGCCCAGGATCGGGTGCAGGTTGGCCGAGTTGCTGACGTCGTCGCCGACGTTGTAGTAGCCGAAGCTGTTCTCGAAGCCGGCGCCCTCGGCGACGTCCTTGAACGTCACATTGCCGATGGTGTTGGGCAGGAACAGCTCGGGCACCTGCGCCGCCTCGAGGACCGCGTTGATGCCCGTGGCCATCTCCTCGGTGTCGAGGCAAACCTGGATGTTGCCGATGCACGCCGCGCCGCTCATGACCGGCAAGATCGTGCCGTCCACCTGGGTCACGGTGGCGTTGGCATGACCTCCGGCGGCGAGAGCGAGAGCGGTGACGAAGGCAAAACGATAACCAGTAGTGATGGTGCGCAAGGGGTATGCACGCCTCCCAATGCGCATTTTATCATCGCGCTTCGAGGGGCTCCTACGGCCAACTCGCACATCTCGTGTCCTTTCGTCGGGAAGTTCGTCGGTCCTTTTGTCGGGACGCGACGGAGGTCCGTGCAGGTGCGTACGCGCGTTCCTCGACGGACAGCGCACGACAGCGGCCCACAGGTGCGCTCGCGCGATAGTGCTTGATCGGACTCCGCGCCAGGTGGTCTACACTGCTCGTGATTCTCATGGAACCATCGCTCGTGTCCGCCTTGCACCGCCGCTCATGAATCACTCCGAAGACGACTCGCAGACGCTGCCCAGCGTCAACGACATGGTGAAGCACCTGCCGCTCCGGCCGGTGCCGCAGATCTTCGTGTTGCTCGAAGGCGAGCGGCCGGCAGAGCAGCCCGTGATCCTTCAGCTCGAGGATCGGCCGGTGCTCGAGCTGGGACGGGATGCAACGCGGCACGTGACCGGCTTGAACCCGTGCCGGCTGCACCTGCCCGACCGCTGGATGTCGACGCTGCACGCGCGCATCGCGGCGCGCAAGGGCGGCTTCGTCCTCGAGGACCTGGGTTCGAAGAACGGCACCGCGGTGAACGGCATCGAGCAGGAGCAGCACCTCCTGCGCGACGGCGATCTCATCGAGGTTGGGCACTCGTTGCTGCTGTTCCGCGACAGCCTGCCGCCCTGCATGGCGCACGCGCCCAGCAGCCACCGGGGCTTCTCGACGATCTCGCCGACGTTCGCGCGCGAGCTGTCGGGCATCACCGCGGTCGCCGCCTCGCGCGTGCCGGTCTTGATCCACGGCGAGACCGGCACCGGCAAGGAGCTCATCGCGCGCGGCGTGCACAAGATCTCGGGCGCCCAGGGCGCGTTCGTCGCGGTGAACTGCGGCGCGCTCGCGCCCACGCTGCTCGAGGCCGAGCTGTTCGGCTACCGTCGCGGCGCGTTCTCGGGCGCCGTGAAGGATCACCCCGGCCTCATCCGCGCCGCCGAGGGCGGCACGCTCTTCCTCGACGAGATCGCTGACCTCGCGCCCGCGGGTCAGGCCGCGCTCCTGCGCGCGGTGCAGGAGAGCGAGGTCCTGCCCATCGGCGAGGTCAAGCCCATCAAGGTCGACTTCCGACTCGTAGCCGCCACCCACAGCAACCTGGGCGCGCTCGTCGAAGAGGGCCGCTTCCGCAAGGATCTGTTCGCGCGCGTCGCCGGCTACGTGCTCGAGCTGCCACCGCTGCGCGCGCGGCGCGAGGACCTGAGCCTGCTCATCGGCACGCTGCTGACGCGTCTCGCGGCCGGGCGGCTACAGCCGGTGCGCTTCAACAACGACGCCGGCCGCGCCCTCTATCGTTACGACTGGCCGCTCAACGTGCGCGAGCTCGAGCGCTGCCTGGAGGCGGCGCTCGCCCTCGCCGGCGACGGCGTCGTGCGCCTCGAGCACCTGCCCGAGAGCGTGAGGCGCATGGTCGAGGTCCGCGTCACCGTGCCCGACTCGGACCCGCCGGTGGCCGACGAGAGGGCGCTCTCGGCGGAGGACATCGATCGCAAGGTCGAGCTGCACCGGCTGCTGCAGGAGCACAACGGCAACATCTCGGCGGTGGCCAAGGCGATGGGCAAGGCGCGCGTGCAGATCCGCCGGTGGATCAAGCGCTACGGGCTGTAGCCGGCGACGGGAACGGCTCGTCCCCGCGCACGTGCCGGGGCACAGCGCCGGATTTCCCGGACCGACGGCGCCTGACGGGCGTCGTTCCCTACGGCAGCTTCTCGGTTCCCAGCGTGCCGGCGGGCGCCTCGTCGGCGCTCGCGGCGCCGATGATCAGCGCGGACCCCACGAGCACGACGCCGGCCCCGGCCCAGACGTACCAGCGGCGGTACCAGGAGGCCGAGGGCGCCGCGGAGGCGCCGCGGACGCGCAAGGCGAGCGGGTTCTCCGGACCGCCCGCGCGGCCCACGGGGCGGCCGCCCAGATCGCGGGCCTCGAGGTAGTACTCGAGGGTGTAGCCGGTCGGATCGAGGGGCGGCGTGAAGGCGGCGCGGTGGCGACCGTGCTTCGCGGCGCGCATGGGCACGTCGCGGTACTCGAGCTCGCCCCGGCGGCGCCAGCGGACGACCAGTTCCTTGACCACATCGGCGCCGGCGGTGATCTGCGCGGCCAGCTCGAGCTTGCGCCCGGCCACCGCGGACGACGGCGCGGCGTGCTCGAGCGCGGCCTGGCCCGACGCGGCGTCGGGGACGTAGGCCTGCTTCACCTCGGCGAAGAACTCGAGGATCTTGGGCGAACCGGCCGAGTCGCGCAGCTGGTAGCCGGCGTCGATGGCGAGCAGGTCCTCGAAGGCCTCGCGCGCCTTGCCCTCGTCGCCGAGGATGAGCCAGCAGACGCCGAGCAGCTCGAGCGCGGCCAGCTTCTGCGCGCGCGTCGCCGCCGGATCGCGCGCCACCGGCGCCAGCTCGCGCACCGCCTGGCGGTACTCCTGATCGACGTAGAGCTGCTTGCCCTTGGCCAGGCGCGCGCGCACGCGCGCGCCGGCGTCGCCCGCGGCGAAGGCCACATGCGGTCCGCGCGGCGCGAGCGCCAGCGTCGCAGACGCGAGCAGGAGCACGAGCAACGTGCATCCGGCCTTCATCGGGGCGCCACCCAGGTCACGGCCTGCGCACCAACCAGCACGAGGTCGAGCACGCCGTCGCCGTCGACGTCGTCGAACGCCAGCCCGGCGCCGCCGGTGGGCAGCGGCTGATCCACGAGCACGCCTGCGCCGGCGCCGCGCCACAGCGTCGCGCTGCCGTCGGCGCGCGTGACCGCGACGTCGACCAGACAGTCGCCGTCGAGGTCCGCGGCCGCCAGCGCGGTCGCGTCGACCGGCGCGAGCGTGGGCAGGCGCACGAAGGAGCGATCCTCGAGCCGTCCGTCGCCGCGGTTCACATACAGCCGCACCGGCGCGCCCACCGCGGCGGTGAACAGATCGACGTCGCCGTCACCGTCGGCGTCGACGAGCGCGAGGGCGCGCGTCTGCTCGGCGAGGTCGGAGAGCAGGCCGGGCGCCGGCTCGAAGGAACCGGTGCCGGCGGGGTCGTTCACCAGCACGCGCCGCTCGGCGGGCGCGCCGCTGCCCTGCCCCACGACCAGATCCGGGTGCCCGTCCCCGGACACATCGCCGAGCGCGAGCGCGGTCGGATCGGAGGCCGCGTTGGCCGGGATGGCCGCGGCGTCCGGCGTGAAGCGCCCGCGGCCATCGTTGCGCAGGAGGTGTAGCGCGCCGCCCGCGCCGACGATCAGATCGAGGTCGCCGTCGCCGTCGACGTCGGCGTTGGCTGCCGCGGTCAGCGCGCCGAGCCCGGCGAGCCCCGCGTCGTCGGCGGCGAACGCGCCGTCGCCGTCCTGGCGCCAGATCGTGGCCGCCGCGTCGGGCGGCCCGACCAGCAGATCATCGTCGCAGTCGTCGTCGGCGTCGAAGGCGAGCAGAAGCGCCACGCCGCTCGCCGGGGCGTCGGGCAAGCCGTTCACGCGCGCGACCAGACCCATGCTGGCGAGCCCACCGAAGCGCAGCGCCACACCCGGAG
>JBKJOI010001016.1:0-4859 GCA_046595695.1 Haliangiales bacterium
CGTCGGTGCCGTCGGTGCCGTCGGTGCCGTCGGTGCCGTCGGTGCCGTCGGTGCCGTCGGTGCCGTCGGTGCCGTCGGTGCCATCAGTGCCGTCGGTGCCCTCGCACACGTAGCTGCTGGTCTCGACCTCGACGGCGTCGAGGACGCCGTTGCCGTTGTCGTCTTCACCGGCGTCGATCCTGAGGCCGCCGAGCGCGCAGTGGCTACCGGCAGGCTCGTCGGCGAAGCCGAGCAGCGAGCTGTTGCCATCGTCGCCGCTGCCGCCGCACGCCGTCATGGCAAGGAATGCGGCGCTCATGCCGAGCGCCACGCACGTGAGTCTTGATCTCATGCCGGGACACTCGCGCAAACTGCCCGACGGTGCCGCACTTTTTCTGTGACGTCTCCGTGGCGCCGCCGCGGCGTCGCTACGTTGGCTCGCCGCGATCGTGCCGCCCGCGGCATCCCCATGCCCCCCGTGTCGCTTCCAGAGCCCGACAAGGAACGCCAGCAGCAGCAGCACCGCGGCCGCGCCGCTTGCGCTGGCGCGGCGACGGCCGCGGCCCGCGCGGCGAGTGCAGCCCTCGTCCGTCGCGCCCACGAAGCCCGCGTGCTCGCCGACGCTGCGCGGGTCGGGCGCGCAGGCGAAGCCTTCGGGGCAGCTCGCAGGCGGCCGCCCCGCACCGTGGTGGCTCAAGCCAAGGCAAGTAGCTGACGAACATCGCAACTTAACGAACTGTAAGAATTAAACAAGACTGCAATGCGGCGGCATGATTCGAGAGGTGGCAGCGCGCGGCATCCTTCACAAACCGGTGCGAGTCGTGAGGTATGTTCCTGTGCGCTCCCGATGACGACCTCTGGTTCCACGCTTCCGCGATCGATCGACGCGCCCGATCCCACCCGCCGCTGCGCCGTCCTCTATGTGGTGCTTCACGCGCACGATCTCGAGCGCCCCGCCTCGCGGCACATCCTCGAGGGCATCGCGGGTGTCAGCGTTGGACGTGGCGACGAGGCCCGGGTCGCGCGTACCGTCGTCGCAGGCGAACCTTGGCTCGATATCCGGCTCGCCGACGCGCGCGTGTCGTCGTCGCACCTGCGGATCGTGCGCGCGATGCACCGCTGGGCCGCCGAGGACGTCGGCTCGCGCAACGGCACGTTCGTGAACGGCGAGCCGATCAAGCGCGCCGTGCTGCTGGGCGGCGACGTGATCGAGGTCGGCAACACTTTCCTGCAGTTCGCCGAGGCCGCGGCGCTGGCGACCGATACCGCCGACGTGACCGTGCGCGCCGACGCGGGCCTGCCCGGCCTGGCGACGATCCTGCCCGAGCTGGCGCGCACCTTCGCGCGCCTCGAGCTGGCCGCCCGCGCCCGGGAGACCGTGCTCGTGCGCGGCGAGAGCGGCACCGGCAAGGAGCTGGTCGCGCACGCCATCCACGAGCTGTCCGGGCGCGACGGGGCGTTCGTCGCGGTGAACTGTGGCGCGCTGCCCGAGTCCATGGTCGAGGCCGAGCTGTTCGGCCACAAGCGCGGCGCGTTTTCGGGCGCGGCGGGCGAGCGCACCGGCCTGGTGCGCAGCGCCTCCGGAGGGACCCTGTTCCTCGACGAGATCGGCGACCTTCGCCTGGGCTCGCAGGCGGCGCTCTTGCGCGTCCTTCAGGAGCAGCAGGTCACACCCATCGGCAGCGACGCGCCGCTGGCCGTGGATCTGCGGGTCGTGTGCGCGACCCACCGGCCGCTCGACGAGCTGGTCGACTCGGGCGACTTCCGCGGCGATCTGCTCGCGCGCCTGCGCGGCTTCGTCGTCGAGCTGCCGCCACTGCGCGCGCGGCTCGCCGATCTCGGCCTCGTGATCGGCGCGCTCGTGCGCAAGCACGCGGGCGCGGGGGCGCCGACGCCCGCGCTGTCGGGCGCGGCGGCGCGCGTGCTCTTCGCCTACGCCTGGCCCTACAACGTGCGTGAGCTCGAGAAGTGTCTGACCACGGCGATGGCGCTGGCGGCGGGCGGGCCCATCCGGGTCGAGCACCTGCCCGACGCGCTTCGCGCGCTGGCCTCTGCCGGAGTGGTGGCCGGCGTCGCCGCGGCGAATACCGGTCCCATCACCGGACCCGGCTCGGGCGGCGATGCCGACGACGGCGACGACGAGGCCAGCGGTGGACCGGCGGGCGCGGCCGACGCGCCGGGCGTGGGCGAGGCCCGGCGCGCGCGCCTGGTGCGCCTCATGCGCGAGTACCAGGGCAACGTGGCCGCGGTCGCGCGCGTGCTCGGCAAAGGCCGCACGCAGATCCACCGCTGGCTCGAGCGCTACGGGATCGATCCGGACGAGTACCGATCGTGAGCGGGCCGGGGTCGCGCGAGCCCGCTGCGGGTGGCGCGACGCTCGACGCCAGCACCGCCGCGGTCGCCCCGGCGGGCGTGGCACCGGCGGACAGCGAGGCCGAGGCGCTCGAGCTGCCGCTGCAGGCGCGCGACCGCTACACCGCCCAGACCGAGTACGCGCGTGGCGGGCTCGGCCGCGTGCTGCGCGCCGAGGATCGCCGGCTGGGCCGCCCGGTGGCCATCAAGGAGATGCTCACGCCCGACGGTGCCAGCGGGGCGCGGGCGCGCTTCGTGCGCGAGGCGCTGGTGACCGCGCGCCTGCAGCACCCGGGCATCGTCCCGGTCTACGACGCCGGCCGCTGGCCCGACGGGGCGCCGTTTTACGCGATGAAGCTGGTCAGCGGCGAGAGCCTGCGCGACGCGATCGCCGCGCGTCCCGGGCTCGACCAGCGGCTCGCGCTCTTGCCGCGCGTGCTCGCCGCGGCGCAGGCGGTCGCCTACGCGCACGCCCAGGGCGTGATCCACCGCGATCTCAAGCCCGGCAACGTGGTGCTCGGACCCTACGGCGAGACCGTGGTGGTCGACTGGGGCCTGGCCAAGGATGTGCGCGTGGCCGAGGCCGTCGACGAGGGCGAGCGCCCGGCCGACGCCTACGCGCTCAGCCACCTCGACATGACCCACGTCGGCGCGATCGTGGGCACGCCCGGCTACATGGCGCCCGAGCAGGCCGCGGGCGAGCCGGTCGACGCGCGCGCCGACGTCTACGCGCTCGGCGCCATGCTCTACCACCTGCTCGCGGGCGCGCCGCCCTACGAGCCCTCGCGCGGCGGCGCCGAGACCCCCGAGCGGGTGCTCGCCGCGGTCCGGCGCGGGCCGCCGCCGCCGCTCGCCGAGCGTGTGCCCGGCGTGCCGCGCGACCTGGTCGCGATCGTCGACCAGGCGATGGCGCGCGGCAAGGACGATCGCTACCCCGACGCCAGCGGGCTGGCCGACGATCTGCAGCGCTTTCTGGCCGGCCAGCTGGTGAGCGCGCGCGAGTACGGCTGGCTCACCAGGTTTGCGCGCTTCCTCGGCCGGCGGCGCCTGCCGCTCGCGGCCGCGGCGGTGCTCGTGCTCGCGCTCGCGGCGACCGCGGTCGAGAGCTTCCGCCGGGTCGTGCGCGCGCGCGCCGCGGCCGAGGCGCGGAGCGACGAGCTGGTGCTGGCGCAGGCGCGCGCGGTGATGGACCGCGATCCGACTGCGGCGCTGGCGTGGCTGAAGCGCTACCCGCTCAGCGGGCGCGACCAGGCCGGGGCGAGCGCGATCGCCG
This sequence comes from Haliangiales bacterium, assembly GCA_046595695.1. Taxonomy (GTDB): domain Bacteria; phylum Myxococcota_A; class Polyangia; order Haliangiales; family SHYZ01; genus JBKJOI01. The sequence continues at coordinate 3,605 of JBKJOI010001016.1, forward strand.
CGGATGCTTCGAGCCGCGGCGTGGCCAGGCACGTCCTGGTCGCCGACGGTGCGCTCGTGCTCGACGCCGCCTTCTCGCCCGACGGCGCCACAGTGGCGACCGTCGACGGCCGCGCGCTGCGGCTGTGGGACGCGGAGAGTGGTGCGCTGCGGCGCGAGGTGCCGCTCGGGGGCGTGTGGCGGCTGGCGTACGCGCCGGATGGAACACGCATCGCCACGACCGGAAGCGCCGGCGACGTGTGGCTGGTCGACGCCGCGACGGGCGGGGTGAAGCGGCTGGGAACTCACGCCGGCTGGTCGCAGCTCGTCGTGTTTGCTCCGCACGGGCGGAGCTTCGCCTCCGCCGGGATCGGTGGCGAGGTGCGGGTGTGGCCCCTCGATGGCGGTGAGCCCCACGAGCTGGCCGGGCACGAGGGCCAGCCGACCGCGATGGTGTTCACGAGCCGTGGCGAGCTGATCTCGGCGGGCAACGACGGCGTCGTGCGTGCGTGGCCGGAGGCCGCGGGTCCGGCTCATGAGCTCCACCGCCACGCGACGCGCATCGAGGGGCTCGCCGTGGACCCGCGCGACCGGATCGCGTGGAGCACGGGTACCGAGGTGTGGCTCCTGGACGGCACCGCGCGCCTGCTCGGACAGCACGCCTCGACGGTTCATCGGGTGGCCTTCACGAGCAGAGGCCAGGTCGTCAGCGCGGGCGACGACGGGGAGGTGCACGAGTGGCGGGTGGGCGAGTCGTCGCTGCGCTTCGATGGCCATCGCGCGCCGATCACGGCGCTCGTCACCGGAACTGCGGGTGCGATTGTGACGGCGGATAAGGACGGAGAGACGCGGCTGTGGAGAGGTGGCGACGTGACCGTGCTGCGCGGGCACGGCCGGATCATCAACGCTCTGGCGGTTCGGGCGGATGGCATGATCCTTAGCGCAGGCGACGACGGATCGGCCCGATTGTGGGTCCCGCCTCCGGCCAGGCGCGCGCTGCTGCTCGGAACGGTCCCCGGTGACGACGTCTTCAGCATCGTGTGGTCAGCAGGCGGGGATGGCTTCGCGGCGGGCACCCGGCTGGGTGCCGTGTCGTGGGTCGACGTCGACAGCGGGCGAGTACGAGCACTCGGTGCCCACGAGGGGCTCGCCGCCTACGACCTCGCGCTCACCACGGATGGACAGACCGTGGTCTCCGCCGGCTGGGACGGAAAGCTCGGCGTCTGGCCCGTGGCGGGCGGACCTGGACGGTTGCTCGAGCAGGGCTCGCCGATCTG
>JBKJOI010000427.1:0-5664 GCA_046595695.1 Haliangiales bacterium
GACGGGCCCGACGCCGACGAGTCCGACGGTGCGCCCGACGCCGACGACACCGACGCCGCCGACGGCGCGCCCGACGCCGACGACACCGACGCCTCGCCCGCCGACGCCGCGGGGCCCGACGCCTGCACCCCGGATCCCGACGGCGAGCGCTGCAACGGCAACGACGACGACTGCGACCTGCTGGTCGACGAGGGCTTCATGATCGGCACCAGCTGCACGGCGGGGCTGGGCGCCTGCCAGAACAGCGGGCAGCGCGTGTGCGCCGCCGACGGCGCGACCAGCGTGTGCAACGCGGTCGCCGGCACCGGCGGCGCCGAGACCTGCAACGGCCTGGACGACGACTGCGACGGCGTGCCCGACGACGGCAACCCGGGCGGCGGCTCGAGCTGCCCGACCGGCATGCCCGGCGTGTGCAGCGCTGGCACCATGCAGTGCCACGGCGCAGCGGGCCTCGCCTGCGTCGCCGGCACGACCGGCGGCACCGAGACCTGCAACGGCCTCGACGACGACTGCGACGGCCCGGTCGACGAGGGCTTCGGCCTGCAGGCGACCTGCGACGGCGCCGACGGCGATCTCTGCCAGGAGGGCTTCGTGGTCTGCAACGGCGTGGGCGGCACCACCTGCAGCGACACCGGGGCCACCAACGGCGAGAGCTGCGATGGCCTCGACAACGACTGCGACACGCTGATCGACGAGGGCTACGGCCTGGGCGCGGCCTGCGACGGCAGCGACGGCGACGTCTGCGCCGAGGGCCACACCGTGTGCAACCCCGCCGGCACCGGCACCCAGTGCGACGACGTCACCGGCACCACCTTCGAGACCTGCGACGGCACCGATCAGGACTGCGACACCTCGATCGACGAGGGCTACGACGTCGGCGCGGTCTGCAGCGTGGGCGTGGGCGCGTGCCTGCGCAGCGGTAGCAAGGTCTGCGCAGCGGGCGGCGCGGCGACCCAGTGCGGCGTGAGCGCGGGGCTACCCGCGGCCGAGTACTGCGGCGACGCGATCGACGCCGACTGCTCGGGCGCCGCCGATCCGGGCTGCCCGGCGAACGACCTGCCCGCCGGCGCGATCAACATCAGCGGCGGCGGCACGTTCACCGCCAACGTCACCTACGCCCACGACGACGCCCAGGGCGGCTGCTCGCTGACGGGCGGCCGCGACGTCTTCTACCAGCTCACGCTCGCCGCCGCGCAGGTCGTCTACTTCGATACGTTCGGCTCGGACTACGACACCGTGCTGCGCGTGCACGCGGGCGCGTGCGCCGCGCTCGGCGCCGAGGCCACCTGCAAGGACGACCACGGCTGCGGCGGCACCGCGCCGCAGGCGAAGAACACCCAGCTCGCGACCTCGCTCGCCGCCGGCACCTACTGCCTGGTCGTGGACCAGCACTCGACGCTGGTGACGGCCGGCGCGCTCACGCTCACCTACGTGCCGGGCGGCCGCACCGGCACCGCGGTCACCACCGGTGTGTCGACGCAGACCGGCAACACCTGCGACGCGACCCAGGTGACCAGCGGCGCGTGCGGGTTCGGCAACACCGCGCCCGACGAGGCCTTCTACTTCACGGTGTGCCCGGAGTCGCGCCCGGTGACCGCGGCGAGCTGCGGCGCCGGCACGAGCTTCGACACGGTCATGTACCTGCGCAAGGGCACGGCGACCACGGCCGACCTGGCCTGCAACGACGACGGCGGCGCCAGCTGCACCAACACCGCGACCTGCGGGTTCGGCGAGACCGCGCGCGCGTCGTCGCTCGCCGGCACCGCGGCGGGCCCGGGGCTGTTCTGGGTGATCGTCGACGGCTACGGCTCGGACTGCGCGAACTGCGGCAACTATTCGGTGGCGCTGTCGCTCTGATCGAAGAGCGGCGTCGCTGACGTCGGCCGACTTCTCCGCGCTACGACCCGCGCGGCGCGAACGCCTTCATGGCGCTGTACTGCTGCGGCCAGGGCAGCGGGACGCCCTGCTCGGCGGCCGCGTGGTGCGTGAAGTACGGGTCGTACAGGTGCGCGCGCGCGATCGCGACCAGGTCGGCGCGGCCGGCGGCGAGCACGCTGTTGGCGTCGTCCCAGGTGGTCACGCCGCCGACCAGCATGGTGGGCACGCGCGCCTCGTGGCGGATCTGGTCGGCGAACATGGCCTGGAAGAGCCGGCCCTGCGGCGGGCGGCCGTCGGGGACGGTGGCGCCGCTCGACACGTCGATCACGTCGGCGCCGGCGCCGTGCAGGCGGCTGGCGATGGTCGCGGCCTCGGCGGGCGTGGTCCCGCCGGGCGCCCAGTCGCTGGCCGACATGCGCACGAACAGCGGCTTGGCGGCGGGCCAGGCCGCGCGCACCGCGGCCACGACCTCGAGCGGGAAGCGCAGGCGGTTCTCGAGCGAGCCGCCGTACTGGTCGGTGCGCTGGTTGGTGAGCGGCGACAGGAAGCTGGCCAGCAGGTAGCCGTGCGCGCCGTGCAGCTCGATCATGTCGAAGCCGGCCTCCTCGGCCAGGCGCGCGGCGCGCTGGAAGGCGTGGCGCAGCTCGTCCATGCCGCGGTGATCGAGCGCGCGCGGGACCTGGTTCTCCGGCTTCCACGCCAGCGCCGAGGGCGCGACGATCGGCCAGGCGTCGGTGCCGGTGAGCGGCTGGGCGCCGTCCCAGGGCTTCTGGCAGGCGGCCTTGCGGCCGGCGTGCGCGAGCTGCACGCCGATCTTGGCGCTCGAGCTCGCGTGCACGAAGTCGGTGATGCGGCGCCACGCCACCGCGTGCTCGGGCTTGTACATGCCGGCGCAGCCGGGCGAGATGCGCCCGCCCGCGGTCACGTTGGTCATCTCGGCGATGACCAGGCCGGCGCCGCCGACGGCGCGGCTGCCCAGGTGCACCAGGTGGAAGTCGCCCACGGTGCCGTCGTCCGCCGAGTACATGCACATGGGTGAGACCACGATGCGGTTGGGCAGCGTCAGGCCGCGGATCGTGAGCGGCACCAGCATGGGCGGCGGCGGGGCGGCGGCGACCGCCTTGCTGGCCGCGCGATCCGGGGCGGCGCCGTTCGCGAACGCGCGGTTCACCTGCGCGATCAGCTCGGGGTCGCGCTTGGCCAGGCCGGCGTGGGTCACGCGCAGGCTGCGGGTCAAGAGCGAGAACGCGAGCTCGAGCGGCGGCAGCGCGCGGTAGCGCTCGGTGTTCTCGAACCACTCGAGGCTGACCTGGGCGGCGCGCTGGGTGTTCTCCACCGCCGGGCGCCGCGCGGCCTCGTACGCGGCGAGTGCGCGCGGCACGTCGGGCTCGCGCTCGACCGCCTCGTGCAGCGCGATCGCGTCCTCGAGGGCGAGCTTGGTGCCCGAGCCGATCGAGAAGTGCGCGGTGTGCGCGGCGTCGCCGAGCAGCACCACGTTCTCGTGCGCCCAGGAGCCGTTCTTCACGGTCGGGAACTGCCGCCACAGCGAGCGGTTCTTGAGCAGCTTGTGCCCGGCCAGCTCGGCGGCGAACAGGCGCTCGAGGTAGACGATGGTCTCGTCCTCGCTCGCGCGGTCCATGCCCGAGGCGCGCCACGCGGCCTCGGTGGTCTCGACGACGAAGGTCGACTGCGCGTCGGCGTAGCGGTACGCGTGCACGCGCCACAGCCCGTGCGGGTTCTCCTTGAAGTAGAAGGTGAACGCCGAAAACGGGAAGGTCGTGCCCAGCCACACGAAGCGGTTGGGTCGAGTGTCGATGCTGGGCTGGAACGAGGCGGCGAAGGCGGCGCGCACGCCGCTGTTGGCGCCGTCGGCGCCGAGCACCAGGTCGGCGTCCTGGGCGACGGCGCGCACGTCCGCAACGTCGTGGCCGAAGACCAGCTCGACGCCCAGCTCGGTGGCGCGGCGCTCGAGGATGTCGAGCATGCGCCGGCGCTCGAGCCCGGAGAAGCCGTGGCCGTGCGAGCGCACGACCTGGCTCTTCCAGTGGATCGCGATGTCGTCCCAGTGCGCGAGGCCGCGGGTGATCTTGCGGTGGCTCTCGGCGTCGGCGCGCTCGAGGTTGCCCATGGTGGCGTCGGAGAACACGACGCCGAAGCCGAAGGTGTCGCCGGGGCGGTTGCGCTCGAGCACCGTGACCTGGCGTGAGGGATCAGCCTTCTTGGCCAGGATCGCGTAGTAGAGCCCCGCCGGTCCCCCGCCAATGCTGACCACTTTCATGTGGGCTCCGACTTAGCGCAGCTACGTGCGTGGAGCAACACATCCTATGCTATAGGCTTCAAACCATGTCCGAAGCCGCCGCCGCCCCGAACGTCGAGAAGGTCGTCATCATCGGATCCGGCCCTGCCGGTCACACCGCCGCCATCTACGCGGCGCGCGCCAACCTGACGCCGCTCATGCTCGAGGGCTTCATGGCCGGCGGGGTCGCGGCCGGCGGCCAGCTCACGACCACCACCGAGGTCGAGAACTACCCCGGCTTCCCCGAGGGCGTCGACGGCACCAAGCTCATGGAATTCATGCGCGCGCAGTCGGCGCGCTTCGGCACCCGGATCGAGACCGAGACGGTCGAGAAGGTCGACTTCTCGAAGCGGCCGTTCACCGTGACCACCGCCGAGCGATCGGTGCAGGCGGAGACCGTGATCATCGCGACCGGCGCGACCGCCAAGCGCCTGTTCCTGCCCGGCGAGGACCGCCTGTGGCAAAACGGCATCTCGGCGTGCGCGGTCTGCGACGGCGCGCTGCCGATCTTCCGGCAGAAGCCGCTCGTCGTCATCGGGGGCGGCGACACCGCCAGCGAAGAGGCCAATTTCCTGACCAAGTTCGCCAGCAAGGTCTACGTGGTGCACCGCCGCGGCGAGCTGCGCGCGTCGGCGATCATGGCCAAGCGCCTGATCGACAACCCCAAGGTCGAGATGGTGTGGGACTCGGCGGCGGAAGAGACGCTGGGCGACAAGTTCCTGACCGGCGTGCGGGTGAAGAATCTGAAGACCGGCGCGACCCGCGTGATCGAGGCCGCGGGCCTGTTCTACGCGATCGGCCACGTGCCCAATACCGAGTTCCTCGGCGGTCAGCTCGAGCTCGACGAGACCGGCTATGTGGTGACGAAGCCCGGGACCACGCAGACCAGCGTCGCGGGCGTGTTCGCCTGCGGCGACGTGCAGGACAAGGTGTGGCGTCAGGCCGTGACGGCCGCGGGCACCGGCTGCATGTCGGCGCTCGAGGCCGAGCGCTTCCTGCACGCGCACTAGGCGGGTGGGCCGAAGGCCCGCGACCCGCCTTGTCGGTGAGAGCATCTTCCGCGGCGTGACGTCGCCATGGTGAAGGTGACCGGTTCACGGCGCGACGTTCCCGTGGATCCATGGGGAGCAGAGGCGAGGCGTTTCGTCGGCGGTCGGCGCGTGGCCGGGCGCGGGTGGTGCCTTCGTTTGGACGGGTGTGGGCAGAGACCATTGGGGGCGTGCGGGCGGGTGGTGCCTTCGTTTGGGGTGGCGGCACGTTGGCGGGTGGTGCCTTCGTTGCGCGCGAGCGGAGCCGGAGCTGATGGTGCGCGTGGGACACGAACCAATGACGCCGGAGGTCGGCGTGGTCGTGCACGGTGGCGCGGTCGGGTGCGTACGGCCGGGGCCGCAGCAGGAGTGCGTACTGCCGGGGCGGCAGTAGACGGCAGGGACGACACACGGGTCGCGGATGTCGGTCGATTTCTCGGGACGAACGTCATTCGAACGTCA
>JBKJOI010000129.1:0-2895 GCA_046595695.1 Haliangiales bacterium
GACGCCTGGCGACCGAGAACCCGACGTGGGGCGCGCCGCGCGTCCACGGCGAGCTGCGGATGCTCGGGTTCGAGGTCTCCGAACGGACGGTCTCGCGACTCATGCCACGTCGTCGGCCGAATCCCTAAGCCCTTCAGTGCCGCCGCGCGACGAGCAGGCAGGGGAGGTCCAGTCGCGCGCGGGCGCTCGCGCGCCGCTCGACCATTCCCGGCCCTCGGCTCGGCCGACTCGCACCACGTGCAGCAGCTCGGGTCCCCGCGCACCGGGCGCATGGAGTCGTGGCGAAGCGCAGGTGCGGCGCATTCTCGAACACGTCGGAGCGGCGACTCCCAGGGGACTCCCTGAGCGTTCGCGCCGTCGCCGCCGGGGCGAGCACGCGATCGTGGCGTCCGGGCCGGGCCGCCACCCGTCCACCACGATGTCATGGCCGCGTGCTACGCGTAGGCGCCATGTCCGAGCTGCAGATCGAAGTCGAAGCGGGTCCGCGGCCCGTGCTGGGAGTCCTGCGCCTGCGAGATCTCGATGCTCGGGGCCTCGGGCGTCAGCTCGACAAGGTGCTCGAGCAGCTGCAGCGAGGCGACTTCCGATCGGCCGAGGTCAAGAAGCTTCAAAACGCGGGGATATACCGCGCCAAGCTGGACGAAAAGAATCGCCTGCTCTTCAAGCTCGGCGAGCACGACGGCCGGAAGGTGCTCATGGTTCTCGAGGTCGTGCACAACCATGACTACGGGAAGGCCCGGTTCCTCAGCGGGGGCACCTACACGGACGACGACTTCGAGCCAGTGAGCGGTGCGGCTGCGGCGCTCGCCCCGACCGAGCGCCTCTCCTATGTGCACCCGACTTCGCCGGATCTGCACATGCTCGACAAGCCGCTCTCGTTCGATGACGCGCAAGCGACGGTCTTCTCGACGCCGCTCCCGCTCATCGTCATCGGATCGGCGGGCAGCGGGAAGACGGCGCTCACCCTCGAGAAGCTGAAGACCCTCCCCGGGCACGGTCTGTACCTCACGCGCTCGTCGTACCTCGTCGAGAGCGCTCGGTCGCTGTACTTTGCACATCGCTACGCCAACGACGGCCAGGAGGTGGACTTCCTGTCCCTCGCCGAGCTCGTGGAGACCATCGACGTGCCGCACGGCCGCGAGGCGGGCTGGGCGGATTTCGCGCCTTGGTACGGCCGGATACGCGGCACGTTCAAGCTCAAGGAGGCGCACCGCCTCTACGAGGAGATCAAGGGAGTCCTCACCGGCGCCGCGGTGAGCGGGCCGGTCCTGAGCGAGGCCGAGTACCTCGCGCTCGGCGTGCGCCAGTCCATCTTTCTCGGAGACGAGCGCCGGGTTGTCTACCAGATCTTCGAGCGCTGGCTGGCCCACCTGCGCGAGAGCGAGCTCTTCGACGCCAACATGGCGGCGTGGGAGCGACGCGGCCGGGCCCAGGAGATCTACGACTTCCTGGTGATCGACGAGGTTCAGGACATCACCAACGTGGAGCTACGGCTCGCGCTGGCCACGCTGCGCGACAAGCGGAGCTTTCTGCTCAGCGGCGACTCGAACCAGATCGTGCATCCGAACCTCTTCTCGTGGGCGCGCGTCAAGAGCCTCTTCTACGGCGAGACTGCGCGGGGCGACTCGCCGCTCGACCGGATCCATATCCTGTCGGCCAACTACCGGAACACGCGCGCCGTCACCGCGCTGGCCAACCGTCTGCTCCTCATCAAGCAGCGCCGCTTCGGGTCGATCGACCGCGAGAGCAACTACCTGGTCGAGTGCGTGAGCCCCGAGGTCGGGCGCGTGGATCTCGTGGCCGACACGCCCAAGGTCAGGGCGGAAGTCGAGGCCAGCACGCGGCGCTCGACGCGCTGCGCGATCGTCGTCCTGCGCGACGAGGACAAGCCCGCGGCGCGCGCGGCGTTCTCGACCCCGCTCGTGTTCTCGGTCCAGGAGGCCAAGGGGCTCGAGTACGAGAATGTGATCCTGTTCAACCTGGTGAGCAGCGCCGCCCGCGAGTTCGGCGAGTGCACGGCGGGGGTGGAGGCGGCGGACCTCGACGGCGAGCGCGGCTACGCCCGAGCGCGCGACAAGACGGACAAGAGCCTCGACGCCTACAAGTTCTACGTCAACGCGCTCTACGTGGCGATGACCCGGGCCGTCAAGTCGCTGCTGCTCCTGGAGAGCGACGCGTCGCACCCCCTCTTCGGCCTGCTCGCGATCGACCGCCTGACGGAGCGGGTCGAGCTCGGCCAGGCCGAGTCTACGCGCGAGGACTGGCAGCGGGAGGCTCGCCGCCTCGAACTGCAAGGCAAGACGGAGCAGGCGGAGCAGATCCGGCGAGAGATCCTCGAGGTTCAGCCGGTGCCCTGGCCGGTCATCGACGCTTCGACCTTCGCCGGCATCAAGCACAAGGCCCTGGGGCCGGGCGCCCACGACAAGGCGGCGCAGCAGCTCCTCTTCGAGTACGCGCTCACCTACGATGCCCCCGCGCTCTTCGCGGAGCTCGTGGCGGCGGGGTTTCGCCACGCACGCAAGCCCGAATCCGGGCGTGAGTACATCCATCAGACCCACTACGCCGAGTACCGCTTCCGGCGCTCGAAGGTCCTGCAGGCGCAGCTCGGCAGGTACGGCATCGACTTCCGGAACCCGCTCAACGAGACGCCGCTCATGGTGGCGGCGCGGCTCGGCCGACCCGATACGGTCGCCGAGCTGCACGCGGAGGGCGCGGACCCCGAGCCCGTCGACACGGCGGGGCGCACGGCGCTGCGGGTCGCCCTGGCGTCCTGGCTCGAGCAAGCGCGCCAGCAGGGCGGGCACGACATCAAGCCCGCGGCGTTCGAAGACGTGTACCGCCAGCTCGCCACGACGCCCGTCAAGGTGAAGGTCGGCTCGCGGATGGCCAAGCTCG
>JBKJOI010000431.1:0-4621 GCA_046595695.1 Haliangiales bacterium
CCAGCTCGTCGACCAGGGCGAGCAGCTCCTCGGGAACGATGGGCTTCTGGAGGTAGCGCTCGAACCGGGGCGGGGTCGAGCTCGGGTCGTACGGGCTGGCGCTCACGATGACCACCGGGATCTCGGCGAAGCGGGTGTAGGAGCTGAGGATCTCGATCAGCTCGCGGCCGTTCATGATTGGCATGGCGAGGTCGACCAGGATGACGTGCGGGGTGCGGCGGTCCACCAGCAGCTCGAGGGCTTCGCGCCCGTTGACCGCGGTGAGTACGTTGTAACCGGCGGGCGTGAGCGTGGATCGTACCAGCTCGTTGAAGTCATCGCTGTCGTCCGCGAGGACGACCGTCGGCTGGCCCGATGCATACATGTCCTATGTAATAGCTAGTCGAAATGCCGACTTCAATACGAGGCTCACGGGTGGCGTGAAAAAAGTCGAACTCTGTGCGTGCGTGCCCCAGTGTGGCGATAACGCACGGGTGCTGGCTGAGGCGAAGCTCACGAACACCACCCGCGCGCGAGCCGTGCGCGCGCAAATCCAGGCAAGCAAGCGCCGGTACACGGCTTGCAAAGTCCCCGCTCGATGCCCATTGGAACGCGCAGTGTGGGCGCAGTGGCGAAGGGACCCGGCCCGGTGCTTGTGGTCGATGACGACGCTGAGGCCCGCGATAGCTTGCAACTCTTCCTCGAGGGACGCGGGTATCGCGTCATCTGTGCCGTGGACGGCGCCGAGGCGCTGCTGGTGGTGCGTTCCGCCGTATCGCTCGCCGTGATCATCCTCGACCTGCGCATGTCGGGCATGGACGGCCGGACGTTCCTGAGCGAGTCGGCGAACGACCGGAAAACGAGCGCCGTCCCGGTGATCGTGATGTCCGCGGACGAGGACCGCCACGAGTTGCAAGGCCGGGCTGGTGTGGTCGCGGTCGTGGGCAAGCCCTGCGATGTGCGCCAGCTCGAGCGGATTGTCTTCGCGGTCGCCAAGGCGCGCTGATCGCAAGCCCGGTGAGGGTTCTCGAGCTCCCGAGCAGCGGCCGGCTTCATGATGCAGCCATGAACCGCAAGCTGGTCTACCCGCTGCTCGGCTTCCTCCTCCCCTCGGCCGGCATCGGCTATGGTTTCGTGATCCCCAACAGCCCGATCGCGGGGGTGAACGAGCTGACCATCGGCTACGGCCTGACGCTCGTGGGCGCGGTCGCCACGTACATCGCCGGCGTGCGCATCGCCCTGCGGGGCGCGACGCGCTGATCGCGTGACCGGACGGGACGGCTCAGCCGCGCTCGAACAGGATCGTCGGCGAGCCCTTGTAGCGCGTGCGCGCGTACTCGCGGTAGCCGCACTTCTCCGCCACGCGGATCGACGCGGTGTTGCCCGGGTCGATGAGGCACACCGTGCGCGGGGTCCCCAGGTGCGTCGCCGCCCAGGCCAGCGACGCCTGCACCGCCTCGGTCGCGTAGCCGTTGCCGTGCGCCCACGACGACAGCACCCAGCCGTTCTCGGGCGCGCCGTCGAGCGCTGGTTCGAGCGCGCGCTTGAAGTCGGCGAAGCCGACCTCGCCGACCAGGCGACCGCTCGCCTTCTCGCGGACGATCCAGTAGCCGAAACCGAGCAGCGCCCAGTGCCCGACGTAGCGCAGCACCTTGGTCCAGACCTCCTCCGCCGTGAAGGGCATGCCGCCGATGTGGCGGGTCACGTCGGGGTCGGCCCACATCGCGGCGGTCTCGGCGAAGTCCTCGAGGCGGTGGCCGCGCAGGGTGAGGCGCTCGGTGTCGATCCCGGGGATGGTGAACGTGCCGAGAGGGGCGTGGGGCATGGCGTCAGCCCCGATTACACCACGTCGGCCCCCGCAGGGGCGTGGGCTCAGGGAGTCATCGCTGGCGTGAGCGCGGGCGGCGCCACGTCGCGAGACGACCGCCGTGCATGCTCTGTAACGGCGGGTACCCGTGGTGCAGGAGGCGCTCGAAGGCGGCGCCGGCGGAGGAGGCTACTGGCAGTCGAGGCAGGTCCAGTCGACGATGCCGTCGCCGGAGCCGAAGCGGCCCATTGTGTACTTCTCGATGTCGATCAGGAAGCCGGTCTGGCTCGCGTTCTGGGTGCAGCAGCCGCTGCAATCCGAGTCTGCGCACATGTCGTACACGACCACGTCGATCTGCTTGGTGCCCTGCTTCAGGCGCAGCGTCTTGAGCTTGAACTCCTGCGCGTCGCGGGAGTGGACCGCGGCAATGTTGCGGCTCATGACCCAGTTCTCCGTCTGTTTGCCGTCCACGAAGGCGAAGTAGCCGGACCACAGGCAGCCATTGAACTCCTCGCACTCCTCGCTGCCCGGGTCGGGGTACGACTCGAAGTTGGTGAGGTTGGCCTTGCGCCAGGTCCCGGGCGGCGGGGGCGGGGGCGGAGGCGGATTGCCGCCACCGGTCGGCTCGAGCTTCCAGCGCTGCGCGGCCGAGCTGCTGCTGCACGACCAGATGCGCACGTTCGCGCCGTCTGAGCTCGATCCGCTGGCCACGTCGACGCACTTGTTGCTCTTCGTGTTCACCACCTGCGAGTAGCCGCCCGACGCATTCTGCAGGCGGAACGTCTGCGCGCCGCTGGTGTTGCACGTCCACAGCTGTACGTTGGTGCCGTTCGAGGTGCCGGCGCCGGCGACGTCGACGCACTTGCCCGAGCTCGGGTTCACCAGGCGGAAGATGCCGCCGCCGCGATCATCGAGGGCGAACTTCTGCGCGTTCGTGCCGTTGCAGCTCCATTGCTGGATGTTGGTGCCGTCGGCGGTGCCGGCCGCATCGATGTCCAGGCACTTGTTGCTGCCCTTGCGGACCAGCTGCTGGTTGGGGCCGAGCGCCGCGAGGACGACCGGATCGGCGACGACGTCTTCGTCCTCGTCCAGGGGTTCGTCACCCACGCAGCCGGCGAGCGTCACGGAACAGACGGTGGCGAGAGACAGGGCAAATAGTTTCGTCCAGGTCGTGCTCGGCTCGAGGCGCATGAATCAACCTTCCTTCCACGGCTAGGGGACTCGTGAAGCTCACTCCCTCGCGGACTCGACCTGTGGTCGAGCCCGAGCGCGGGCGGCGCGCGGGCGCCGGTTCGAATTGCTCCTACCTCAAAGCAATCGCTGAAAGACCCTAGCCCTGCCGACAGACGAGCAATGTTCGTTTTCGACCAGAACTATGACCAGTGACGCCTGACCGCTTGACTCGCACGCGCATGCTGGTGTGCGCGCCCGACGTACAGGCGCGCGGGTGTAGGCGTGCACGACGCTGCGTCAGAAGGAATCTCGCCGAGCTCGACGAGGAGTTCCCGCCGCCGCCCGCGCCGCGCTCGCTCGAGATGCACGGAGGGCGCCTGCGTGGTCGGCCGTGGGCCGTCGGCGGGAGATCGCACTGCTCGGCCGCGTACGGAGTGACGGGCGGAGCGTCCGGCCGTTCGGGGCTGCGAACCGCGCCCGCCCGGCCGTCAGCGCGTGAAAGCGGCGGCGGGCCGGTACTCCGCCGTGCGCCCGCCCATGTGGCGCGCGAACCAGCGGTCGCGGCTGCGCCGCGCCACGCGATCGGCGACCTGGTCGAGCGGCGGCAGCGCGCGTCGCAGCGTCTCGGCCGCGAAGATGAACGGGAACTGCACCAGCGGGTGCAGCGCCCAGAGCCCCGCGGGCGGCAGGCGATTACGCTTGTAGGTCCACGGCGGCAGGAAGAAGCGCGTGTAGCCGCGGTGGACGCCGTGATCCCAGGCGTCGCGCAGCCGCTTGGCGAGCGGCGCCTCGGGATCGGGCGCGGGCGCAAAGGCGTCGAGGTAGGACGCGCACAGGTTCACGCCGTCCTCGCCCGCGCGGTGCGACGACTTGACCATGGTGACGTAGGAGAGCTGGAAGGCCTCCTTCATGGAGGCCGGGTACCAGCGCGGGCGCACGCCCATCATGTGACCCACGTAGCGCCAGAAGTGCATCATGGCCTCGATCTCGCGCACCGACGGGCGGTAGCCCATCGCGCGCATCGCGAGCCCGGGCGCGAAGCTGCCGCCCATGAGCGTGAGCAGCGCGTCACCCTGGCTGATCGGCACGCCCCAGGCCTCGAGATCCCACTCGGGGTGCGACATCAGCCGCTTGCGCACGAACACATGCATGATGCGCACGCGCAGCGCCGAGGCCCGGCCGGGCGCGCCGCGCAGCAGCCCGCCCGGCTCGGAGACCGCGATCCAGAAGGCCGCGGTCTCGAGGAAGCGATGGCGCGTGCTGGCCCCGGTGTACGCGCCGGTGAGCACGAGCGGCTTGGCGACCGAGCTCTCCGAGTACGCCTCGAGCGTCACCGCGCCGGCGAAGCGGAAGATCGCGGTGCCGTAGCGGCGGAAGACCTTGGCGCCCAGGTCGACGAGCTCGCGGTCGACCCACACGGGATCCTCGTCGATGTCGGCGAAGAGGCGCCGGAGCGACTCGGGCGCGTCGGGAATGCTGGCCACGCCGTCCTCGATCGCGCGGTCGAGCAGCGCGCGGCCCTCGGCGGCGCTGCGGCGCAGGTAGACCTCCTCGACGAACGCCTCGGCGAGCGGATCGGCGTCGTAGTACTGCGAGGCCAGCGTGTCGACGACCTCGTCCGAGGGCGCCGGATCGAAGCCCAGCAGCACGCGCGCCGCGGCG
>JBKJOI010000337.1:0-4585 GCA_046595695.1 Haliangiales bacterium
GGCTGCGACGGATGCGGCGGCTGCGACGGATGCGGCGGTGGTGGACATGGATGGCTACGAGCTCGGGAACGGATCGCCGCGCCGGCGCCGCTTGCGCAGCACCGCGACGAGGTAGAGGGTCCAGAACACCGACGCGATGCCCGCGATCAGGAGCGCCACGCCCCATCTTCGCATGAACGACTCGGCGCCCAGGATGACCGGGGGCACCTCGACGTCGGATTCTTCCCCCAGGCGGCGCAGGACCTTCTCCTCGGCGACGTTCTCGCCGTCGGAGGCCGCCTGGCGCACGTTGCGCTCGAACGACTTGGCCCAGCGGTCGGCGCCGCTGCGCAGGAACATGAACTGCCCGGCGTCGGGGGCGTCGTGCCGGCCGAGCGAGCGCCACTTCGCCTCGATCTCGGCGCAGCGCGCGACGAGCGCGGCCTTCGTCGCCGCGGGCAGCCTGCCGCTCGCGCCGCCCAGCTCGAGCGCGCGCATGCTCGCGTACCAGGCGAGATCGGCCTCGCCGTGCTGCGCGTGCCAGTCGGCGAGCGCCACGTAGGCCGCGGGATCCTCGACGCCTCCACCGTAGCGGACGCGCCAGGCCAGCCGCGCGTAGCCGTCTGCGGCCTCGGCGGGCGGCTCGGACGGCGGGCGCGCCGCCGCCGCGTCCGCGGTCCAGCCACCGCCGCGCGGGAAGCGCCCGCTCAGCAGATCGAAGGGCGCGGGCAGCCCGACGACCTCGGTCGGCTTGGGCCCGCGCGCCAGCGCCGGCGCCGCCGGGACGACCAGCAGGAGCAGCAGCGCGGCGGCCGCGATCCTGCCCACCGTCGGCAACCCGCGGCGCGCGCGTTCGACGCGGCGCACGCGTTCGACTCGCTGCGAGCGCATCACAGGCGCGCGAACAGCGCGTTCGCGCGCTGCTTCGCGTCCTTCACCGCTCGCTTCACATCCAGGGTCAGCAGCTCACCGGCCTGCACGACGACCCGGCCATCGACCACGACGTGCTTCACGTCGGTCGCGCGGCACGCGTACACGACCGCGCTGTACGGGCTCGCCGTCGGCGCCACGTGCGCGCCGTCAGCGTCCACGACGATCACGTCGGCGCGCTTGCCGACCTCGAGCGAGCCGATCTCCGCGCCCCGCCCGAGCGCCTGGGCCCCGCCCATGGTCGCCATGCGCACCACGGTCGCCGCGTCCATGGCCTTGGGCCCGACGCGCGGCTTGTGCAGGAGCGCCGCGAGCCGCAGCTCGAGGAAGCCGTCCAGGTTGTTGTTGCAGGGTGCGCCGTCGGCGCCGAGCGACACCGCGACGCCCTCGGCCATGAGCTCGGGTACCAGCGCCACGCCCGAGGCGAGCTTCAGGTTGGACGACGGGCAGTGCAGGAGGTGCGTGCCGGTCTCGCGCAGGATGCGCCGCTCGGCCTCGGTCAGCCACACGCAGTGGGCGAGGCCGACGTGCGCGCCGGTCATGCCGAGCGAGTGCAGGTAGGCGACGTTGTCGCTGCCGCGCAGCAGGCGGACCGCTTCCAGCTCGTCGCGGTTCTCGCTGGCGTGGGTATGGATGCGCGCCGCGAGCTGCGGCGCGCGCTCGGCGACCTCGCGCAGCAGCTCCTCGGTGCACGAGAGCACGAAGCGCGGCGCGAACGC
The DNA here is from genome assembly GCA_046595695.1 of Haliangiales bacterium. Classification (GTDB taxonomy): domain Bacteria; phylum Myxococcota_A; class Polyangia; order Haliangiales; family SHYZ01; genus JBKJOI01. Next base: position 1,629 of record JBKJOI010000337.1, read on the forward strand.
GTAGCCGAGCCGTCCGTCCGCCGCGCCCTGCCAGGTCTTGCACAGCGCCACGCTCTCGTCGATCGAGGCGCGCGTGCTCTCGCGCAGCCCGGCCGGCACGCCGTCGCCGCTGTCCATCATGGCCTTGCCGGCCACGGCGCGGATGCCCGAGTCGCGCAGGACCTCGAAGATCGCGTCGGTGTGGTGCACCGTGCCCATGTCCTGGATCGCGGTGGTGCCGCCCTTGAGCAGCTCGGCGCAGGCCAGCCGCGCCGCCGCCGCTGCGTCCTCTCGCCCGAGCGCCGCCTCGTAGGGCCAGACGATCTTCTTCAGCCAGTCGAGCAGCGCCAGGTCGTCGGCGCGCCCGCGCGCCAGGGTCTGGCAGGTGTGGATGTGCGACTGGACCAGCCCGGGCATGACCACGCAGCCCTCGGCGCCCAGGACCACGAAGTCGCGGCCGCGCGGCGTCGCGTCGCCACCGACCTGGACCAGCCGGCCGTCCACCGCGTGCACGTCGCCGGCCAGCACGCGCGACGTGCCGTCGACGGTGAGGATGGTGCCGCCGCGGACGATGACCTCGGCCATGGGCGCGCCTATTCCTTGCGCCAGAGATCGAGCGGCCCGAAGCCGTAGGGCAGGAGCTCGGCGAGCGTGAAGGCGCGTCGCTCGCCCTTGGGGTTCGCGAGCAGCACGCGCAGCTTGGTCGGATCCGAGGTGAACTCGCGCATTGTCTGCAGGCACGCGCCGCAGGGCGCCGCCGGCGGCGAGGTCCCGGTCACGATCGCGACGCGCTCGATCTCGCGCACGCCCTCGAGCACGGCGTGGGCGATGGCGGTGCGCTCGGCGCACAGGGTGAGCCCGTAGGAGGCGTTCTCGACGTTGGCGCCGTCGAACACGTCACCGTCGGCGACCAGCGCCGCGCCGACCTCGAAGTTGGAGTACGGCGCGTACGCGCGGGCGCGCGCGGCCTGCGCGCGCGCGACCAGATCCTCGTCTGAGATATCGCTCACGGCTTCTCCTTGCCCAGGGCTTCCAGCACACCGGCCACGAGCCCGATGAACCGCTCCCGCACGCGCGTGGCGGTCTCGGTGACCTCCTGGTGGGAGAGCGGCTGTCCGCTCATGCCCGCGGCCAGGTTGGTCACGCACGAGATGCCGAGCACGCGCGCGCCCATGTGGCGCGCGACGATGACCTCGGGCACCGTGGACATGCCGACCAGATCGGCGCCCAGCGTGCGCGCCATGCGCACCTCGGCGGGCGTCTCGTACGACGGGCCCTGGTTCGCGCAGTACACGCCCTCTTGCAGCGTGAAGCCCTGCTTTTGCGCCACGACCTTGGCCAGCGTGCGCAGCTCGGGATCGTAGGCGGTGGTCATGTCGGGGAAGCGCGGGCCGAGCTTGTCGTCGTTCTCGCCGCGCAGCGGGTGCTCGGGGATCAGGTTGATGTGGTCGGCGATCAGCACCAGGTCGCCGGGGATATACACCGGGTTACAGCCGCCCGCCGCGTTGGTGATGATGAAAGTCTTGATGCCCAGGCGGATGAGCGCGCGCACCGGGAAGACCACGCGCGCGATGTCGTGGCCCTCGTAGTAGTGCACCCGGCCCTGCATGGCGGCGCACATGACGCCGCCCGACTCGCCGACGACCAGCCGGCCGGCGTGCCCGTGCACCGTCGAGAGCGGAAAGTGCGGGATGTCGCCGTAGTCGACGATCGCCGGGTCCTTCAGGCTGTCCGCGAACGCGCCCAGCCCGGAGCCGAGCACCAGCCCGACGGTGGGCCGGCGCTTGCCGATCTGCGCGCGCATGGACTCGCTCGCGATGTCGAGCATGGCGTCGAGCGGGAAGGACATGGTCATCGGCGGGTGCGGGTCCTCGGTGTAGGCCATGGGGCTAGCTTATCCTCTGGGCGACTAGGCGACGACTTCGTGGACGAGCGGGGCGGGGGCGCGCGGCGCGGCCTCCGGATCGACGTGGTAGGCGCCCGCGACCAGGCGCGCGGCGTGCTCGGCGAGCGCGCCGCCGCGGTGGTGGACGAGCGCGATCGGCTGGCCGGCCTGGACGCGCTCGCCGAGGCGCGCGCGCACGCTGACGCCCACCGCCGGATCGACCGAGTCTTCCTTCTTGCGTCGGCCGCCGCCCAGCACGACCACGGCGTTGCCGATGTCCTCGGCGTCGACGGCGACGATCACGCCGGTGTGCGGCGCGCGCACCTCGAGCGTCTCGGGCGCGCGCGGCAGGACCTTCTCGGGCTCGTCGCAGACGCGCGGATCACCGCCCTGCGCGGCGACGATGGCGCGGAACTTCTCCAGCGCGCTGCCGTCGTCGAGCACGCCCGCGATGCGCGCGGCGCCCGCGGCGGAGTCGGCGGCGACGCCGGCCAGCACCAGCATCTCGGCGCCGAGCGCGACGGTGAGCGCGCGCGTGTCGGCGGGGCCGCCGCCGCGCAGCACGTCGATCGACTCGGCGACCTCATTCGCGTTGCCGACCGCGACGCCGATCGGCTCGTCCATGCGCGTGAGCAGCGCGACGGTGCGCTTGCCCGCCGAGTGGCCGATGCCGACGATGGTGCGCGCCAGCTCGCGCGCGTGGTCGAGCGTCTTCATGAACGCGCCCGAGCCGACCTTGCAGTCGAGCACCAGGCCGTCGATGCCCTCGGCGAGCTTCTTGGACATGATCGACGAGGCGATGAGCGGGATCGACTCGACCGTCGCGGTGACGTCGCGCAGCGCGTACAGCTTGCGGTCGGCGGGCGCGATACGCTCGGTCTGGCCGATGAGGCACGCGCCCAGCTCGGCGACCTGGCGGCGGAAGCGTTCGACCGGCAGGTTGACCTGGAAGCCGGGGATGCTCTCCAGCTTGTCGAGCGTGCCGCCGGTGTGACCGAGGCCGCGCCCCGAGACCATCGGCACGGCGACACCGCACGCGGCGACGGCGGGCTGATCTTGTCGCCCACGCCGCCGGTCGAGTGCTTGTCGATCT
>JBKJOI010000464.1:0-15661 GCA_046595695.1 Haliangiales bacterium
GAAGAGTTCGAAGCCCTGCGAGCCCTTCACGAAGCCGCTCGCCGTGCACGACGCGTTGCTGGTATCGACGAGGAAGATCTCGCCGCTCGTGTAGAGCACCCACGCGCGGCCCTCGCGATCGACCGACATGGAGAACGGCGTGGCGGTGAACTGGGACTGCGCGATGAGCGCGGGCCAGGGCGCGCCCGCCGGGCAGTCGAGCTGCCCGATCACGGTGAAGGTGTGGGCGTCCATGCGCGGATCGAACGTCAGCAGATTGAAGTTCTTGTCGACCGCGTAGATCACCTGGGTGTCCTCGCCGCAGTCGTCGCCGGTGGGCACGCCGCAGCCCTGCCCGCTGCAGCCGGCGGCGCCGCAGGCCTCGACGAGCCCGCCGAGCGAGCCGTCGTCGTTGCAGGCGTAGAGATCGCTGCCGACGCAGGTCTGGTCGAAGCTCGGGTCGCACGCCGAGCAGCCGGCCGTGCCGCACACGCTCGGCGCGGTGCAGGTCTGCTCGGTCTGCCAGGTGCCGCCGGTGCACTCCTGGAAGTCCTGCCCCGAGCAGCGCGTCTGGCCGTCGGTCGGGCAGGCCTCGGGCGGCGCGTCATCGTCATCACCGCCGCTGTCGTCGCCACGACCCGCGGCGCCGCAGGCGCAGGCGAGGACAGCCAGGAAGGCCGACAGCACGCAGGCGTGGGGGCTTCGCATGGCCGGGAACATACACCGTGAACCCGGCCCGGGAACCGCGCCGCACCCACGCGCGTATATACTTCTACTGTCATGTCGCGACCCGGCCTGCTCGCCCGTGCCCTCCTCTGCGTCGCGCTGTCCTTGCCGTGGGCCGGCGCGCCCGCTCCCGCGCAGGCGTACCAGTGGTCGGGCAAGATCGCCCACGCCGCGAAAGGACTGGGGGATTCGGATCCGTCGGTGCGCCTGGCCGCGGTCCGCAAGCTGGCCGAGTTCGATCCCCTGGTGGCGCGCAAGTATCTCTTGCCCGTGCTCGCTGATCGCGACGCCGGGGTCCGGCGCGAGGCCGCCCGGGTGCTCGCCCGCGGCAAGGTCGAGGACGCGATATTGCCCATCTCGGAGTGGCTGCAGGCGAACGACAAGGAGGAGCGCGCGATCGCCGCCGGGCTGCTCGGTGAGCTGGGCTCGCCGCGCGCGGTCGCGCCGCTCGGGCGTGCGCTCGCCGACACCGAGGCCGACGTACGCAAGGCCGCGGTCGAGGCGCTCGGGCGCATCGGCGGGCCCGACGTGATCACGCCGCTGGTCGGCCGCCTCGACGACGACTCCATGCAGGTGCGGCGCGCCGCCGCCGAGCGCCTGCGCGATCTGGGCGACGCGCGCGCCATCATCCCGCTGGTCGAGCGCTTCTCGGATCCCGCCAAGGAGGTCCGGCTCGCCGCCGTGCAGGGCGTGGGCCGCCTGGGCGATCCGCGCGCGACCTCGGCGCTCATCCGGCTCCTGCGCGACCCGGTGCTCGAGGTCCGCCTGGCCGCGGTCGAGGCGCTGGGCCTGCTGCGCTCGGCGGAGGCCGTGGACGCGCTGCTGCCGCTCCTGGAGAGCCGCTCCGACGAGGTCGGCACCAAGGTCTGCGAGGCGCTCGGCCGTATCGGCGACGCCCGCTCGGTGCGCGCGCTGGTGCGTCACCTCGGCCAGGGGCCGCTGCGCAACGCCGCCGCCGAGGCGCTCGCGCTGGTCGGCAAGCCGGCGGTGCCCTCGGTGGTCGCGTGCCTCGAGGGCAGCGCGGACGAGTGCGACCCAGCCGCGGCGGTCGCCCTGCTCGGCCAGATCGGCGACGCCCGCGCCACGCGCGTGCTCGTGATCGAGCTCGGGCGCGCCCGGGTCAAGCGCGAGACCGTCGTCGATGCGCTCGGCGCGCTCGAGGATCCCGAGGCGCTGGTGCCGCTGCTCGCGCTGCTCGACGGCGCCGACCCCGGGCTCGAGAAGCGGGTCCTGCGCGTGATCGAGCCCATCCTCGACGCGCGCGCCGGTGACGTGCTCATCCGCGTGCTCGCCGATCCCGACGACGAGGTGCGCGTGCTCGCGGCCAGCTACCTGGGTACCCTGGGCGTGCGCGCCGCGGTGCCCGCGCTGCTCGCCCTCACCGGCAAGGACACGCCGAGCGCGCTGCGGCTGCAGTCGATCCGCTCGCTCGGCCTCATCGGCGACGTGCGCGCCACCGCGCCGCTCGTGGAGCTGGTCGAGCGCGGCGACGCCGACGCGCGCGTCGAGGCGGCCGACGCGCTCGCCTACCTCAAGGATCCCGCCAGCATCGAGCCGCTCCTGCGCGTGGCCGGCGATACCGTGTCGCCGGCGCGGCGCGCGGCCATCGCGGCGCTGCGCGGGCCGCTGCGCGCGTCGAAGGACGCCGCCGTGCGCGCCCGGGCGCGCGCGGTGCTCGGCAAGCTCCTCGACGGCAACGACGCGGCGCTCGCGCTCGACGCCGTCGACACGCTGGCGGCGCTGAACGACGCCGACAGCTTCGCGGCGATCCTGCCACTCGCCGGCCAGGGCCGGCGCGAGCTGCGGCGCGCCGCGCTCGGCGTCCTGGGCAACTTCGGCGACGCGCGCGCCCTGCCCGTCCTGCTCGAGGCGCTCGCCGACGAGGACGACGGCGTGCGCGGCGCGGCGGCCTGGTCGCTGGGCAAGCTGGGCGACGGCCGCGCGGTGCCGGCGCTGCTCAAGGCCGCGCGCGACCGCGGCTTCGTCACCCAGGTCAACGCGGCCGGTGCGCTGGCTCGCCTGGGCGCGCCGGTCGCGGGCAAGCTGGGCGACGACCCGCTCACGCTCGCGGCGCACAGGAACCCGTGGGTGCGCGCCAACGCGGCGGTGCTGCTGGGCGCCCAGGGCGGCGAGGCGGCGCGGCGGCGGCTCGGTGAGATGGCCACCACCGACTCGCACCGCTACGTGCGGCTCGCGGCGGTGCGCGCGCTCCTGCGCCTGGGCAAGGCCGCCGACCTGCTGACCCAGATCGCCGAGAAGGACGAATCGAAGGAGGTCCAGGCCGCGGCGCGCCAGGCCGCGCCCGCGGGCAAGCCGGGCGTGCAGGACGAGTGGGTGCACGTCTACTGGAACGACGCCGACGGCGCCCCGCTGCGCCAGGAGCTCTACGTGTTCGTCGGCTCCGACTCCATCGGCAAGGCCGGCTACACCGACCAGCGCGGCGAGGCCGGCGAGGAGGGCTTCCCGCGCGGCCCGTGGGACTACGAGTGCCTGGGCGCGCCCGGCGAAGAGGCGTACACGGCGCTGGATCTGTGCGAATCGTCCGGGGACGCGCGGTAGCGGCGGGCGGCGGGCTCGACGCCGCGGCGGGCGGCGGTGGCCGCGGGCCTCACGCCGCGCGGCGGATCGCGTACTGGGTCGCGGCGTAGGGCGCGAGGCGCTCCTCGAGCGCGCGGCGCGCGCGGAACAGGCGCGACATCACGGTGCCGACCGGGCAGCCGATGGCCTCCGCGACCTCCTTGTACTTGAGGCCCTCCAGGTCGGCGAGCACGACCACCAGGTGGTAGTCCTCGGGCAGGTCGGCGAGCGCGGCGGAGACCTCGTCGCCGAGCAGCGGCTCGACCAGCGCGCGCTCGGGGTCGGCGTTCGCGGCACAGCGCTCCTTGCCGTAGAGCAGCTCGACCGGCTCGCCACCCGGGCGCTCGGCGAACTTGCGGTGGCTGCGACCCTTGCGGTAGCCGTTGATGTAGCCGTTGGTCAGGATGCGCAGCAGCCAGGCGCGGCAGTTCGAGCCGGCGATGAAGCGATCCCACGCGCCGTACGCGCGCAGGATGGTGTCCTGGACCAGGTCCTGCGCGTCCGCAGGGTTCCGGCACAGCCGCATGGCGGCCGAGTACAAGCAGCTCAGGTGCGGCAGAGCCTGGGCTTCGAATTCCTGGCGGGCGGCCTTGCGAGTGCGCATGCCCGGATTCAGAGCAACCCCAGTGCCACAATCCAAGCCGCCGTAATGATTCATCTCCCGCGGTTCCGTGGGCGGCGGCACACGCGCCGTGTTGACGCCTTGACGCGCCGGGAGTGCCAGCCTGGCAATCAGCCGAGCGAGGCAAAGGCGGCGGGCAGCGCGGCGACGAAGTCGGAGGCGATGAGGCCGAGCGGCCCACGCGCGGCGCGCGCGAGGTCGCCGGCGCGGCCGTGCACGTAGGTACCCAGCGTGGCGGCGGCGAGCGGCGTGAGCCCCTGCGCGAGCAGCGCGCCGATCACGCCGGTCAGCACGTCGCCCGAGCCGCCCGTGCCCATGCCCGAGTTGCCGGTCGGGTTGAGCGCCGCCTGGCCATCGGGCGCGGCGATCACGCTGCGGGCGCCCTTCAGCACGACGATGGCGTGGGTGCGCTCGGCGAGCTTGCGCGCGTTGCCGACGCGGTCGTCCTGGACCTCGGCGACCTCGATGCCGAGCAGGCGTGCCGCCTCGCCCGGGTGCGGCGTCAGCACCACCTGGGCACGCGCGTGCGCCAGCACCGAGGGATCGCGCGCCAGGTGGTTGAGCGCGTCGGCGTCGAGCACGAGCGGCTGCTCGAGCACGCGCAGCGCCGCGCGCAGGAGCTCGCCCGCGGCCGGCGTGGTCGGCATGCCCGGGCCCCAGGCGATGGCTCGCTTGCCCGCCGCGAGCGCGATCAGCGCAGCCATCGCGTCCTCGCGCGCGCGATCGCCGTCGAGCTCAGCGAGCATGACCTCCCAGGCGCGGCCCTCGAGCAACGGGCGCACCTCGGGCGAGGTCGCCAGCGTGCACAGCCCGGCGCCGGCGCGCAGCCCGGCGCTGGCGCACAGGAGCGCCGCGCCGCTCTTGCCGGGTGAGCCGGCGATCACCAGCAGGTGCCCGAAGGTGCCCTTGTGGCCCTCCGCCGGCCGCGCCGGCACCAGCGACCGCACGTCGTCGGGCTCGAGCAGCGCCAGGCGCACACCGACGCGGGGCGCGAGCGCGCGCGGGATGCCGATGTCGACGACCTTGACCTCGCCGGCGCGCCCGACGCCTGGGTGCGAGACCAGGCCCACCTTGGCGAACGCGAACGTCACGGTCACGTCGGCGCGCACGCACACCCCCAGGACGGCCCCGCGGTCGGCGTCGAGGCCGCTCGGCACGTCGACCGCGATCCGGCGCGCCGCGGCCGGCGCGGCGTTCAGGCGCGCGATCACGTCGGCGAGGTGGCCGTCGATCACGCGGGTCAGGCCGGTGCCGAAGATCGCGTCGACGATCACCGCGGCGCCAGCCAGCGCGCGCGCGAGCTCGGCCAGCCCGGCCGGCTCCGAGGCGTCGACGACGGTGCCGCCCAGGCGCTCGTAGGCGTGGAGATGCAGCGCAGCGTCGCCGCCCGGCTTCGGACGGCCCGCCACCAGCACCACCTGGGCGTCGCGACCCTGCTCGCGCAGCCAGCGCGCGCACACGTAGCCGTCGCCGCCGTTGTTGCCTGCGCCGCAGATCACCGCCACGCGCGCGCCCGTGCCGGCGTGGCGCGCGGCCTCGTCGGCGACGGCGCGCCCGGCGTGCTCCATGAGCAGCGCGCCGGGCAGGCCCAGCTCCTGGATCGTCAGCCGATCCAGCTCACGCATCTCCGCCGCCGTCACCACATGGCTCATGCTCGCACCGCCTGCTCCTCGCGCCCGCGTCGATGGTACCTTGCCACGCGTGTCGAAGCTCGCGCGCGCCTACGGTCTCGGTCGGTCGCTCCTCATGTACTACGGGGTGCCGGGCAAGCACGCGCGCATGCTCCGGCTCTACGGCGGCTTCCTCGCGCCCGGCGAGCTCGGCGTCGACGTCGGCGCGCACGTGGGCAACCGCGTGCGCGCCTGGCGGGCGCTGGGCGCCCGCGTGGTCGCCGTCGAGCCGCAGCCCGACTGCCTGCGCCTCCTGCGCACGCTCTACGGCCGCGACCAGGGCGTGATCCTCGAACCGTGCGCGCTGGGCGCCGCACCGGGCACCTCGCGGCTGCACGTGAGCACGCGCACGCCCACGGTGTCGTCGATGTCGCCGACCTGGGTGGACCAGATGGAGCGCTCGCCGATCTTCCGCGGCGTGCGCTGGGACGGCGCCGTCGACGTCGCCGTCACCACCCTGGACGCGCTCATCGCGCGGCACGGCGTGCCGGTCTTCTGCAAGGTCGACGTCGAGGGCTACGAGGTCGAGGTGCTCGCCGGGCTGTCGCAGCCGCTACGCGCGCTGTCCTTCGAGTACCTGCCGCCTACCCACGCGCACGCGCTCGCCGCGGTGGCCCGGCTCGAGGCCCTGGGCGCACCGGTGGGCGGCTACGAGTTCAACTACTCGCCGATCGAGACCATGCGCTTCGTCAGCGACACCTGGTGGGATCGCGCCGGCCTGGTCACCGAGCTCGAGAAACGCCGCGTCCTGCCCCGCTCCGGCGACGTCTACGCGCGCCTGCGCAACCTCGCGTAGCCGAGCGCCGCGGGACTACCCTTCGAGCACGACGAACGCTGCGGCCGTGTCAGCCGTGTGCGTCAGCGTCAGGTGCACGCGCGTGACGCCGAGGCGATCCGCGGCGGCCTTCGCCGCCAGGGTCAGCACGAGCGACGGCGCGCCGCCCGGGCCGCTCACGATCTCGAAGTGCTGCCACTCGAGGCCGGCGTTCCTGGGCACGCCCATGGCCTTGAGCACCGCCTCCTTGGCCGCGAAGCGCACGGCGAAGTGCTGCTCGGGCTTGCCACGGCCGCGGCAGTAGGCGCGCTCACCGTCGGTGAACAGCTTCTGCTCGAAGCGCTCGCCCCAGCGATCGAGCAGGTCGCGGAAGCGGTCGATGCGCTCGAGATCGATGCCGATGCCCACGATCATCGAGCCTGACCTCCGCGTCCCGGCCGCCGCCTCAGCCGTCGCCTCGTCCCGGGGTGCACAGGGCGAGCATATCGCGCACCGCCCGGTCGAGCCCGACGAAGACGGCGCGGCTGACCACCGAGTGCCCGATGTCCAGCTCTTGCATGCCCGGGATCGCGGCGACGCGCGCGACGTTGTGGTAGTCGAGGCCGTGGCCACCGGCCACGTGCAGCCCCAGCCCAGCGCCCTCCTCGGTGGCGAAGGCGATGCGCTCGAGCTCGCGGTCAGCCGCCGGGCCGCGCGCGTGGCAGTAGTCGCCGGTGTGCAGCTCGACACGCGGCGCGCCCAGCGCGTGCGACGCGCGCAGGTTGGCCGGCTCGGGGTCGATGAACAGCGACACCTGGATGCCCGCCCGGGCGAGCTTCTCGATGGCCGCGGCGAGCGCCGCCTTGCCCTTCTCGAGGTCGAGGCCGCCCTCGGTGGTGCGCTCCTCGCGCTTCTCGGGCACCAGCGTGACGATCTCCGGCTTCAGCTCGAGGGCGATCCTGATCATCTCGTCGGTGGCGGCCATCTCGAGGTTGAGCAGCGTCTTCACCTGCTCGCGCAGCAGGCGGACGTCGCGATCGCTGACGTGGCGGCGATCCTCGCGCAGGTGGCAGGTGATGCCGTGCGCGCCCGCCATCTCGCAGACGAGCGCGGCGAGCACGGGATCGGGCTGCACGCCGCCGCGCGCCTGGCGCAGCGTCGCGACGTGATCGATGTTGATGTGGAGCTGCACGGGCGGTCGACGGTCAAGGCGTGAGGCTACAGAAGAAGACGTCGGGGTTCGCCGGCCCGCTGCTGCACGAGCCGAAGTTGCAGGTGTCGCCGGCCGCGCACGCGTGACCGCAGGCGCCGCAGTGGGCGACGTCGGTGCAGATGTTGGTGCAACCGGCGCCGCAGCACTCGCCACGAACGTTCCACGTGTCCACTGGGCAGGTTGGGCCGACGCCGGTGCAACCGCACGCGCTGTTCTTGCATTCGGTCATGCCGCCCATGCAAACCGTGTCGCAGACGCCGCAGTTCGCCTCGTCGGTCTTGGTGTCGGTGCAGGCGCCGTTGCAGCAGGTCGAGCCGACTTCGCAGGCGGCGCCGCCGCACGAGCACATGCCGTTCGTGCAGGTCTCCTCGGCGCCGCAGGCGTGCCCGGGCGTGCCGCAGTTCTGCGTGTCGGTCTGCAGGTCGCGACAGCCGACCGGCCCGCCGAGGCAGGTCTTGCCCTCGGTGCATTCGGGGCCGAAGCCGCACTTGCACTGCGAGCCGCCGCAGCTGTCGGCGACCTGCGGGCTGCACGCGTTGCCGCAGCTGCCGCAGTTGAGCTTGTCGGTCGAGGTCTTGATGCAGAAGGTGCCGGCGGCCAGGTCACAGCACTGATCGGGAGGCGTGCAGCTCAGCGAGCACTCGTCGATCGTGTCCGCATCGGGCATCGACATGTCGTCGTCGTCGCCCTCGCCGCCGCTGTTACCGGTGCAGGCGAGCACGACCGAAAAAGCCAGGATCAGACCCGTGGAGCCCCAGCGAAGCCGCTTCGAAACTGCCATTTCCACACCTTTGCCTACGTAAAGTTGGCGAACACTAGGCCAGGGCGCCGAATCCTGTCAATTCCATCGCTCTTACAAACAGCGGCGCCCGAACGCGGCGGCCGAACGCGCCGCAGGGCTCAGCCGCAGGCGCGCGCGAGCGCGGCGGCGATCTCCTCGGCGTAGCCCTTGATGCGGGCCTCGTCGGGGCCTTCCAGCATGACCCGCGCCTTGGCCTCGGTGCCGCTGAAGCGCACCAGCACGCGCCCGGTGTCACCGAGCTCCTTCTCGTAGTGCGCGATGAGCGCGGTCACCTCGGGCAGCTCCTCGAGCGGGCGCTTCTTGGCGACCTTGATGTTGACCAGCACCTGCGGGGCGCGCTCCATGCACCGCGACAGCTCGGAGAGCGGCTTGCCCTCTTCCGCCAGGATCGCGAGCACATTGAGCGCCGCGACCACGCCGTCGCCGGTGGTCATGTGATCGAGGAACAGCAGGTGGCCCGACTGCTCGCCGCCGAAGTTGTAGCCGCCGCGCAGCATCTCCTCGACGACGTAGCGATCGCCGACCTGGGTGCGCACCAGCCGGCCGCCCGCCGCCTTCATGGCGCGCTCGAGGCCGATGTTCGACATCACGGTGGCGACCACCGCGCCGCCCTTGAGCGTGCCGTTCTTCATCATGCGCGTGCCGCACAGCGCCATCACCGCGTCGCCGTCGACGACCACGCCCTTCTCGTCGCAGATGATGACGCGGTCGGCGTCGCCGTCGAGCGCGACGCCCAGGTGCGCGCCGTGGACGCGGACCTCGTGGCACATGTCCTCGGGGTGGAGCGCGCCCACGCCGTCGTTGATGTTGGTGCCGTCGGGCTTCACCCCGAGCGGGATCACGTGCGCGCCGAGCTCGTGGAAGACCGCGGGCGCGACCTTGTAGGCGGCGCCGTGCGCGCAGTCGACGACGATCTTGATGCCGTCGAGCGTGCGCTCCTTGGGGAACACGCTCTTCAGGAACACCACGTAGCGGCCGACCGCGTCCTGGATACGGGTCGCCTTGCCGATGTCGGCCGAGGCCGCACGCTGGCTGGACAGCACGTCGCTGTCGACGAGCGCCTCGATCTCCTCCTCGACCTTGTCGGGCAGCTTGAAGCCGTCGCGGGCGAAGATCTTGATGCCGTTGTCCTGGAACGGGTTGTGGCTGGCGCTGATGACCACGCCGGCGTCGGCGCGCATGGACGAGGTGATGAAGGCGATCCCCGGCGTCGGCAGCGGGCCGCAGATCATGACGTCGGCGCCCATCGACACGATGCCGGCGGCGAGCGCGGTCTCGAACATGTAGCCGGACAGCCGGGTGTCCTTGCCGATCACGATGCGGCCGTGGCGCGAGCCGCCGGGCGCGCCGCCGCCGCGAAACCGGGCCGCGATGGCCATGCCCAGGCGCATCGCGACCTCGGGGGTCATGGGGTCGACGTTGGCGACGCCGCGGATGCCGTCGGTACCGAAGAGCTTGCGAGCCATGGAGGCGAGTTATACAGCGCCCTCTCGGCGAGCGCACCTGCCGCCGACGCCCCGCTCGCCAGCGCCGGCCCGGCCGGGCGCCGCCGCGCTAACGGCGCTTGAGCAGCGTGACGTCGCGCGGGTCGACGTCGATCGCGACGCCGGCCGGGACGCCCTCGACGATCACGCGCGCCGCGCGCGACGACTGGGCGCGGGCGTCCTCGGTGTGCCAGGTCACGTAGGTGCTGACCTCGCTAGGGTCCAGGCGGTCGAGCGCGTTCTTGGCGCCGCGCAGGTAGAGCTTCACCTTGGCCGGCGCGACCGCCGCGCTCGGCGGCGGCGCGACGCCCTGCCCGGCCACCGGCCGGATGTCGACGCGCAGCGGGCCCAGCGCCAGGAGGCCCTGCTCCTCGATGACGCGATAGCGCACGTCGATGCTGGCCTTGTCGACCACCGCCAGGTGCGACTCGGTGGGCTCGAGCGCGACGCGCTCCTCGCCGCCGTCGGTGCGACCCTCGATGGTGATGGGCCGCGTCTTCACCTCGGAGAGCGCGTCGATGATGCTCTTGGGCCCGCGCACGGTGACGTGCGAGGGCGTGACCGAGACCTCGCCGAGCAGGTAGCCGCGCGCCAGCGCGCCCTCGAACTGCGGCCGCACCGCGACCACCTTGGAGGCACGCTCCTCGAAGGCGAGCTGGATGGACGGCGGGTTGATGGCGGTGACGCGCAAACCGGGCGGGACCGCGATGAGGTCCTCGGCGAACACGTACTCACCGTCGGCGAGCTTGCTCAGGTCGACGCGCAGCGGCTCGATCTGCCGCTCGTCGAACTTGCGCACGCGCGTCCACGGTCCGGTCACCGTGACGCGCACGCCGTCGACCGGCCGGCTGGTCATCACCCGGCCCTCGGTCTCGCTGTACGCGACCGGCAGGTAGAAGCTGATCGCGGTGTCGCGGTCGCCGCGCACCACGATGAACAGCGTCAGCGACAGCAGGAGCGCGACCAGCTTGAGCGCCGCGTTGTCGAGGAACGCCCGGCGCAGGAAATCCCTCAGCGATCCGCCGCTCATGGCCCGAACTCCGTGCCGGCGCGGGTCTTCTTGCTCTTGTCGCGCTCGGCCGGCCACTCGTCCTCGATGGTGCCGCCCTCGAGCGGCCCGGGGTCCGACTCCGAGACGACCTCGGGCGCGGCGGCGGCCACGTCGCCGATGGCGTCGACGACCGCGGAGGACAGCGCCGCGCCGGTCGGCCCGGCAGCGCCGCGCTCGACGACGCTCACGCCGGTGGGCGCGGCGGGCGGCGCCGGCGGCATGGTCGCGCGCTCCACGGCCACGCGCGCCCCGCTTGCGCCCTCGTCGTCGCCGTCGAGGCCCTGCTCGCCGACCGCCGCGAACGCGGCCAGCGCGCTGGCGGTGGCCGCGGCGGCGCGCGCCTCCTCGTCGACGCGCGCGCGGTCGTCTTTCTGCTTCTGGAACAGGCCCAGGAGGGCCTTCCGCAGCGTCGCGGTGTCCAGGTCACGCGCGATGCTGCCGTTGAAGCACAGGCTGATCTCGCCGCGCTCCTCCGACACGACGATCGACACCGCGTCGGTCTCCTCGGTGATGCCGATGGCGGCGCGGTGGCGCGTGCCCAGCTCGCGCGACAGGTGCGGGTTGCGCGACAGCGGCAGCACCGCGCCGCCCTGCTGCACGCGCAGGTTGTGGATCACGACCGCGCCGTCGTGCAGCTCGTTGTCGCGCGACGGCAGGAACAGCGCCACCAGCAGCTCCTTGGACACCTGCGCGTCGATCACCTGCCCGGTCTCGACGAACTCGGACAGATCGGCCTCGCGCTGGAACACGATCAGCGCGCCGATGCGCGCGCGGCCCATGTGCTCGACCGCGCGGATCACCTCCTCGAAGACGTGGGTCTCCTCGTAGGTGCGGCCGAACGAGAACAGGTTCTGGCCGATGCGCACCAGGCCGCGCCGGATGTCGTGCTGGAACACGACGATGATGATGATGATGAAGTAGTTGATGAAGTTGTCGAGCAGCCACGACACCGTCGCCAGCTCGAAGCGCTTGGCGGTGAAGAAGCCGGCCGCGATGAGCACCAGGCCGAAGACCATCTGCGCCGCGCGCGTGCCCTTGATGAGCAGGAGCACGCGGTAGATCGCGTAGTAGACGATGAAGATGTCGATGACCGCGACGATCGCGTCGCGCGCGCTGACGCCTGCCCAGAACCGGGCCAGGCTGTCCATCACCGCGGACCTCCCGGCCCGTCTGCGCGGCCCGCGTCGCGCTTGCCCTCGGCGCGCACCGCCTCGAACACGATCAGCGCGTCGCGCAGCTTCTTGACGTCGTGGACGCGCAGCACGTGCGCGCCCGCGGCCACGCCGGCCAGGCAAGCGCCCACGGTGGCGTCGTCGCGATCGTCGACGCCGCGCCCGGTCAGCTCGCCCAGGAAGCGCTTGCGCGACGGCCCCAGCATCACGGGCCGTCCGGTGGCCGCGGCGAGCCGCCCGGCGCGCGCGCACAGCGCCAGATTCTGCGCGGTGCGCTTGCCGAAGCCGAGCCCGGGATCCACGATCGTACGCTCGCGCAGCCCGGCCGGCAGCGCGGCCACCGCCAGGACCAGCTCGGCTAAGACCTCGTCGGCGGTCGCGGGCGCGCTCTCGGAGGCGTGCACCTCGGCGAGGCTCGTGCCGCGCACGTGCCCGAGCACGTAGCCCACGCCCAGCTCGGCCACGGTCTCGATCATGGCCGGGTCGAAGCGGCCGCCGCTGATGTCATTGACCAACTGCGCGCCGGCCACCACGCCCGCGCGCGCCACGCTGGCCTTGGTCGTGTCGATGGAGATCGGGGTGGTGGTGACCCGGGCGAGCGCCGAGATCACCGCCTCGACCCGGCGGATCTCGTCCTGCGCCGACACCGGCGCAGATCCATGCGGCCTCGTCGACTCTCCACCCACGTCCAGCAAGCTTGCCCCCGCGTCGACACAGCCTAGCGCGAAATCCACAGCAGATTCCACGCCTTTCAGGCGCCCGCCGTCTGAAAAGCTGTCGGGCGTGAGGTTCAGCACCGCGCAGAGCAGCGGCGTGTCGAAGTGGAGCGTGGTGCGGGGGAGGAAGAGCGCCGGGGCGACGAACATGAGGTCACGCGCTCCAGCTGGGAAGGGGTGCGCCGGCGGTCGGCGTCGAGTCGAGGCTATTGGGCCGTCAACTGTCACCGCGCCGGACGCTGGGCGGGTGCGCTAGGCGGGCTCGGGCTCTTCCTTGGAGCGACCCGGGAAGAACGAGGGCAGCTTGGCGGCCGGACCGCCCGCGGCGTCCTTGTCCTTCGTTCCCTTCTGACCGCCGAACGTGGTGTCGCGGCGGACCGGCGGCGTGCGCTCGAGCTTGCCGCCACCCATGAGCACGTCGATGTCGGCGGTGTCGATGGTCTCGTACTCGAGCAGCGCCTCGGCGATCGACTTGAGCTTCTCGAGGTTGTCGAGCAGCACCTTGCGCGCGCGGTCGTAGTTCTCGATCACGATGCGGCGGACCTCGGCGTCGATGTCGACCGCCGTCTGCTCCGAGTAACCCTGCTGCTGGCCGATCTCGCGGCCGAGGAAGACCTCGCCCTCACGCTTGCCGAACGACAGCGGCCCGAGCTTCTCGCTCATGCCCCACTCGCAGACCATCGCGCGCGCCAGGTCGGTGGCGACCTCGATGTCGTTGCCGGCGCCCGTGGTGATCTGGCCGAAGATGATCTCCTCGGCCAGGCGCCCACCCATGAGGATGGCGATGCGGTTGACCGCGAACTCCTTGCTCATGTTGAGTCGGTCTTCGCTGGGCAGTTGCTGGGTGACGCCGAGCGCGCGACCACGCGGGATGATGGTGACCTTGTGCACCGGGTCTGCGCCCGGGAGCATGCGCGCCACCAGGGCGTGGCCGGCCTCGTGGTACGCGGTGGTGCGCTTCTCGAAGTCGCTGATGATCATGGAGCGGCGTTCCGCGCCCATGAGGACCTTATCCTTGGCGAGCTCGAAGTCGGACATGTCGAGCTTGTCCTTGTCACGGCGAGCGGCCAGGAGCGCCGCCTCGTTGACCAGGTTCTCGAGGTCCGCGCCGGAGAAGCCGGGCGTTCCCTTGGCGATGACCTCGAGGTCGACGTTCGACGACAGCGGCGTGCGGCGCGCGTGCACCGCGAGGATGCCCAGGCGGCCCTTCACGTCGGGGCGCGGGACGATGATGCGGCGGTCGAACCGGCCCGGACGCAGCAGCGCCGGGTCGAGGATGTCGGGGCGGTTGGTCGCGGCGATGAGGATCACGCCGTCGTTCGACTCGAAGCCGTCCATCTCGACGAGCAGCTGGTTGAGCGTCTGCTCGCGCTCGTCGTGACCACCGCCGAGGCCTGCGCCGCGGTGACGACCGACGGCGTCGATCTCGTCGATGAAGACGATGCAAGGCGCGTTCTTCTTGCCCTGCTCGAAGAGGTCGCGCACGCGGCTGGCACCGACGCCCACGAACATCTCGACGAAGTCGGAGCCCGAGATCGAGAAGAACGGCACGCCCGCCTCACCGGCGATGGCACGGGCGAGCAGCGTCTTGCCGGTGCCGGGCGGGCCCATCATGAGGACGCCCTTGGGAATCCGGCCGCCGAGGCGGGTGAACTTCTTGGGGTCCTTGAGGAAGGCGATGATCTCCTCGACCTCTTCCTTGGCCTCCTCGATGCCCGCCACGTCCTTGAACGTGATCTTGTTCTGGTGATCCGAGAGCAGCTTGGCCTTCGACTTGCCGAAAGACATGGCCTTGCCGCCGCCCGCCTGCAGCTGCCTCATGAAGAAGATGAAGATCACGAACAGGAAGATCATCGGCAGCCAGGAGATGATGAGCGACTGCCAGAACGTGCTCTCCTCCTTGCTCTCGATGGTGTAGGCGGTGAAGCCGGAGTCGCGGAAGAACTGCGCGGTCTCGCCGGAGAACTCACCCTGGACGACCGTCTTCTTGGGGTTCTCCTTGTACTCGACCACGTAGCGCGCGGTGTTGTTGGCGCGCGGCTGGATGGTGAGCTTCTTGATGCTCTCCCGCTTCTGCGGGTCTTTCATTTCGGTGATGAAGACGCCGAATTCCTTCTTGTCCTCCCCCTTTCCAGTGCCCTGGAACAGGTTGTAGATCGTGACGAACATCAAGATCAGGAGGATCCAGAGAAGGATGGTCTTGTGGGACTGTCTCACTTGGTGTCGCCTTTTGCCTCTAGTGTCTCAGTGTTAACCCCGGGATCGAGGCGCGTCAAGGAGACGCGCACCTTCGATCCAAAGGCGGGGCCGACATGCTCGGCCCAAAGGATGCACCCGTCTCGCCGTTCCGCCACAATTGCGTGCACACGATCGACGCGCGGCACGCGCGCGTCCGCGTAGAGATCGGAGAGCTTGCGCGAGCGCCCCTGCAGCCGCTGCGGGCGCATCCGGTCCCCTGGCCGGTAAATCCGCACCCGCAGCCGCTCGGCGCTCTCGACGTTCACCAGGACTCGGATGCCTACGGTCTGCCCACGGAGTCGCCGCGCGAGCTCGAGCCGCCCGTCGGAGCGGGTGATTCGTAGCCCGGGCGCCGAGATCGCGCGTGGCGCGCTCGGCGGACCGGCGCACAGGCCCAGCGCGGCCTCGAGGTGCGTCGCGTGGAGCGACGCGCCGAGCTCGCCGGCGAGCCGCGCGAGCACGCGCTTGGCGATCCCGGGGGGCAGCGCGACGAGCGCCGCCACGACCACGCTCGAGCCTTGCGAGGTGCGCCGCGCCTCGACGATCGTCTCGGCGTGCGCGGCGGCCCACTCGAGCGCGTCGGCGACCTCGCGCATCGCTCGAGCGGTGCGTGCGAGCCCGGCGTCGATGCTGGGGTTCTCGACGCGCAGCGCAGGC
>JBKJOI010000569.1:0-3579 GCA_046595695.1 Haliangiales bacterium
CTCATAGCCCGGGCTCGGCACCAGGCACGAGCGCACCTCATCCCCGTCGAGCACCACGACCGCGCGACCGGCCGCGCGCAGCGCCTCATTCACACGCCGCGCGAGCGTCGACTTGCCCGACGAGGGCAGTCCGGTGAGCCACACCACCACGCCGGCGTGGCCGCTGGCGCCGGCGGCGCTCACGCGAACAGCTCCTCGGCGAGCTCGGGGGCGAAGCGCGGCGCGGCCAGCAGCCGCTCGACGAAGCCGAGCAACCGGTTGCGGACGTCCGCCGAGACCGCCGGATACCAGCGCGGGTTGGCGAGGACGAGCGCACGCCAGGCGAAGAACGGGGCGGCAACCTCGGCCAGCTCGGCGTCACCGGTGCCCGCAAGGTACGTCGCCCAGAAGCGCCGCCACAGGACGCCCAGCCCGGCGGGCCACGCCCTCGGTTCGAGGAGCGCGAAGAACACGTAGTTGATGGCCATGCAGGTCACGTCGTCGGCGGGATCGCCGTGGCCGCCGCGACTGGCGTCGAGGAGGCCGACGCGGTCGGCGTCGTCGAACACGACGTTGAAGGGGTGGAAGTCGCCGTGGGTGCGGCGAAGCCGGTGGTGACGGTCCTTGAGCCGCCAGCGCCACGCGAGGCAGCGCTCCTCGATCGCCTGCAGGCGCGCGCGCGGCGCTCCCGGCACGTCGGTGGGGAAGCCATCGACGATGCCGAAGATGCCCTCACCGTGGCCCACGAGATCGCGGATGGCGCGCACGTAGATCGCGGCGTCGTCGCCGACCGGCACGTGCAGCTCGACGAGACAGCTGGCCAGCGCCTCGGCGCGCGAGATGTCGGCAGGTGCGGCCAGGAAGGTCGTACCGATGCGCCGGAGGTCCTCGGCGTAGACGCGCCCCGGCGCCCACTCGGTCAGCAACCAGAACTCGCCCGCCCCGCGCAACGATTGCAGCCGCCCCTCGGCGTCGACGACACCGACGTCGAGCGCGCGCGTGTGGTGCGGGATCCGGGCGAAGGTGTCGTAGGCGAGGAGCACCTCGTCGGCGCGATCGGCGCGGCGGTCGTGGCCGAACACATTGGCGGCGGCGAAGTGCAGGACCAGGTCGCGCCGGCGCAGGTTGCGCTCGTCGACGAGCCCGATGCGCAGCGGGACGCCGTAGCCGCCCGCCTTGCGGGAGGCGATCCCGGGGGCGGCGTCGGGCGCCAGCGGTTGCACGTCCACGATGTGGTGCTCCGGCCATCGCGATCGCAGGAAACCCTCCAGGTCAGGGGGAACGTCGGGCGTCATACGCTGGGAAGATGCACGCCGCGCGCCACGGGCGCCCGCGCGGAGCGTCGATCTGGCGGCGCGCCTGGCGCGCGAGCCCTGAGCAGCGCGCAGGGATTGCGCCGCGGCTCGGCCAGCCGGACGGCACCGGATACCCAGGACGCTCAGCTCGCCACGCGCACGGATTGCGCCTGGCTTCCGGGCGCACGCAACCCTTGCGCGCCCTGTCCGCCTTCGGCGCGCGCCGCCGCCGAGCGACCGGCCCAGAGCTGCCACACCGTGACCCCGACGATCACCAGCGAGAAAGCACCGATCAGGAAGCTGCCCGCCTGCGGCGAGCTGATGGTCGTGAAGTTGGCTACCTGTTTGCTGCCCAGGATGGCGGGCGTGAACGGCTTTACCTGGAAGGGTGCGGACGGATCCAGGTTGTGGCCGAAAACGTATAGCTTGTAGACGAAGCGCGCCATCGAGAACGCGGCGACGTAGAACGTCACCACCGTGAGGTCGACGAGCGCGCGCACGTTGCCGATGGCCGCGCAGCGCAGCGTGAGCAGCACCAGCACGCCCAGGGCAAACGGGATCCAGTCGAGATCCGAGAGCTCGGCGCGGTCGATCTTGTGCATGCCGATGTAGTGGTTGAGTGTGTTGATCTCCTGGATGTGCTGGCCACGGTTGCCGCCATCGAGCTTGTGCGAATAGATATCCATGTAGAGGCCCTTCGGGTACTGCGGGGCCTCGAGCCGGATCCGCCACAGCGGCGAGCCGAAGCTCAGCACCAACGGGATGACCGCGAGCGCCAGCAGGAGGCGGCCCCAGCCCGAGATCGGCTGCTCCAGGAACTCGTAGAAACGCTGCAGCGGATGCTTCATGAGCCTCTCCTCGTCGACGAGCTGCGCGGCGCCTAGATCAGGTCGCCGCGCCGGAAACGGTGGAGCGCAGCGGCCCACGCGCCGAGGCCGAGGGCCGCCGGCCACAGGACACCCAACGCGTAGAGGGCGCCCGAGCCGATCCGGTGCGACAGGTAGAAGCCGACCGGCCCGAGCGTCGCCAGATCCGGCGAGAGCCCGGAGAGCAGCGCCAGGCGCGCGTCCTGTACCGGATTGAGCGCCGCGATCAGGAAGATCGCCTGCGGGTTCAGGCGCCAGCGCAGCATCAGGCCGAGCAGCCCGAAGTCGAGCAGCGTGACCACCAGCGCCCACACCAACATGACCACGACCGTCGCGCGCGCCTGGTGGCGCACGAACGTGGAGATGGCCAGCCCGATGCCGGTGAACGCGAACAGCAGCGCCGCGCAGACCAGGATGGCGCGCCAGACGAAGCCCCAGGCCATCGCCTGCCCGAAGCCCCACTGACCCCACACGGCCATGCCGACGAGCAGCAGCGCGAGCGGCACCACCAGGGCCGCGTAGCGCACCAGCGACACGCCGATGAACCAGGCGCTGCGTCGCAGGGGCTGGGTGAACAGCAGCTCGAGCGTGCCGTCCTCGCGCGCCCGGTTGACCACCTGCGCGGTCGCGGTGAGCGCGAGCAGGGGCAGGAGCAGCACCAGCGCGTGGCACAGCGACAGCAGCACGCGGCCCATCCCGGCGAAGCCGAGCAGCGTCGATTCGCGCAGCCCGACCAGCACGAACACCGCGGCGAGGACCGCGTAGACGCCGCCGCAGAAGATCAGCCAGCGCGAGCGCAGGACCTCGGCGAGATCGAGCCGGGCCGCGGCGACGACCTCGGTGGTGAGGCGGGGCGCGGCCGGTGCGGCCGGTGCGCTGGTCATCGTCGTGGTCGTCATGGCATCCCTCCCGGAGCGGCACCCACGGCGGGTGCCGCCACGACCAGCCGCGTCGCGGCGGCGCGGTCGAGGTCGAACGGCTCGTGCGCGCCGACCGCCGCGAGGCCCCAGCCCATCGGGCTCTCGGCGACGCGCCGGAACGCGACCGCGTCACCCGCCAACCAGCGATCCTCGCCGGCGTGGTGGAACCACAGCGCGTGCACCTCGGGTCGCTCGTCGTCGAGGTAGCGCAGCAGGCAGCCGGGATCGTCGAAGTTGAGCACCGCGCCGTCCGCGCGCACCAGCTGCGCAGCGAAGCCGGGCGCGCCGATGAGCATGCGGCAGTGGGCGCACGGCTCGGCGTCCCAGGCGACCGGCTGCGGGCCCTCGGGTAGCCGCTGCGCGCGCATCACGAAGAAGGCGAGCGCGCCGAGCACCGCCACCGCGGCGAGCGCCCACCACCAGCCGTGTCCACCACGCTCACGCGGCACGTTCCACCACCGGTCGCGACGGCAGGACCGGAACGCTCGCGTCCGGCGCGGGGTCGAGCGTGTCGAGGTC
>JBKJOI010000650.1:0-6226 GCA_046595695.1 Haliangiales bacterium
GACGGCGTGGCCGACGCGGACGACGAGTGCCCGAGCCAGCGCGAGGATCGCGACGGCAACGCCGACGACGACGGTTGCCCCGAGCGCGAGGAGGACGTCGACGGTGACGGCGACGGCGTGCTGGGCAGCCTGGATCGCTGCCCCAAGGAGAAGGAGAACCAGAACGGCTACCAGGACGACGACGGCTGTCACGACCAGCCGCCCGCCGCGGTCGCCGAGTTCACCGGTACGGTGGAGGGCATCGCCTTCAAGAGCGGCTCGGCGACCATCGCCAAGAGCTCGTACGAGCTCCTCGATCGCGTCGCCAAGGTGCTGAACGACAACCCCAAGCTGCGCGTCACGATCTCGGGCCACACCGACAACCGCGGCAAGCGCGAGCGCAACCTGGCGCTGTCGCTGCGGCGCGCCGAGGCGGTGAAGTCCTACCTGGTGAAGAAGGGCGTCGGCCCGGATCGCCTCGAGGCCGTGGGCAAGGGCCCGGACGCCCCGATCGATGACAACGCCAGCCGCGAGGGCCGCGCGCGGAACCGCCGCATCGAGCTGGAGATCGCCGGCGGTGTGTCGGCAGCGGAGCGCGGGGCGAGGTAGGCAGGGCGCGCGGGCGGAGGGGCAGGGGCGAGGGGCGCGAGCAGCGAGGGGCCGCGCACGAGCCTAGGGTGCAGCCTTCTTGCGGGTGATCAGCAGGTGCGGGCGGCGCTTGATGTCGGAGTACCCGTAGCGGATCGGTGACTCGCGCTTCTCGCTCTTCTTCCACAGCTCGACCATGGCGCTGGCGTCCAGGTTCTCGAACGCCGGCTCGGCGCCCTCGAAGACGCCATAGGGAATCTGCTCGAAGCCAGCCTTCTGGGCGTCCTTGGGCAGCGGCGCGGTCGCGTCGGAGATCATGAAGACCATGTTCTCGAGCAGGAAGTCGCGGATGGTCGAGAAGTACGACTCCCAGAGCAAGAAGGACGACGCCTTGGTCATGGCCGCGAAGGGCGCGCGCGCCTTCAGATACGCCATGAGCGCGACGTTCTTCTTGAGCCCACCGTTCGAGAGATCCGCGCTGACGTGCCGGTAGGTGCGCAAGGGGCCGCCCGGCTTGCGAAAGGTGAGCTCCACGTTGGTGAAGCTCTTGGGCGTGTACTCGATCGTGCCGTCGTCGGCGAGCTTGTAGTAGCGCAGGCTGACCGGCTCGAGCCCATGCACGCGCAGCGCGACCATGTCGTCGACGAGCTCGCCGGGCAGACCGTTTTCGCTCATCGCCTTGAGATCCACGGTCTTGTGGAACGCCGAGCGCAGCAGGAAGGTGAGGTGGTCGCGGTTCTCCTTGAGCGACGTGCCGAGGTCCTCGGCCTTCAGGCGGTCGATCGCGCGCACGTCGCCCGACTTCTCGAGCGAGATGATCGTGATCTCGCGTGCGTCGGGGAAGGTGGCCAGCGCGGTGATGAGATCCGAGCCGCCGAACGGGTAGATCACGCGGTCGGGCAGGCCGGGCGGGACGACGGTGGCCAGGAACGGCACGGCCTTGTCGAGCCACTTGGTCTTGTACTCGGTGACGATCTTCTCGAACGCGGCGCAGTGGGTCTCGACCAGCTTGGCCGGGATACGCGCGGGCAGCTCGGCGGTGCCGCCGCACGCGGCGACGCGGAAGAGCAGCTTGGCCTGGGCGTCGTACTCGCCGACCGGATCCGGACCGGTGGGCGCGGCCGCGGGCTCCGCGTCAGTGGGTGCCTGCGCATCCGCGACCGGCTCGGGGTCCGGCGCGGGCTCGTCGGGGACGGCCGGCTTGGCCGCGGTGGGCTCGTCCTTGTCACCGCAGGAGACGAGAGCGAAGGCTAGGTACAGCGAGCGGAGCAGGCGGCCGAGACGCGGCATGCTGACGGTTGTACAACGCTTCGCGCCGCCGCCGTCAGACCCATTTCAGGGCCTCGCGCACCGCCGCCGGGCCGCCGTGTTCAGCGAGGCAAGCGCACGAGTACGTCGGACACGCGATCTCCCGAGCTCGCCCGCTCACCGATCGCGGCCAGCGCCGCGCGCTCGTACGGTGCAGTGGCTGGCCCGGTGACCAGGTGCACCTGCATGCCGAGCTCGATCGGCATGGCCAGGTCGAGCTCGTAGATGTCGCCGCAGACGAGCGTCTCGGCGGGCTCGGCGCCGGTCTCGTTCCAGATGCGCGCGAGCGCGTCGAAGTAGCGGCCGCGGCGCGGGTGGATCGGTCGCTCGAGCCCGCTCTGGCGGCGCTCGTCGGGTAGCGCGCTGAAGCGTGGGTCGGGCTGGCTGGCCTCGGCGACGACGAACTTCTGCGCGTCGCCGAGCACGGTCAGTCGATCGAGACCGGCGGGGGCGAGCTCGCGCAGCTTCTTCGCCACCACCTCGGTCGAGGAGTTGGTGACCACGTAGGTGGGTAGATGACTGGCGACCAACTGCTCGAGGGTGGCGCGCGCCTCGGGCCGGAACGCCGTGACGGTGTGACGGTAGGCGAGCTGGTAGAACGCCTGGACCACGGCGGTGCGGGTCTCGGGATCGCGCAGGCGGCCCTCGGCGTCACAGATGAGCTGCGCCACCGTCGTGCAGCGCACATAGGGGTCGGCGTTACCCGGGGCGACGATCTTGCCGCCGTGGACCCAGCCGTGGCGACCGGGGTGCGCCGCGACCTCGGCGGCGGCGCGCTGCCAGTCGGCGGCGAGGTCGCGACCGATGAGATCGGCGAGCGCGGCGCGGTACGCGTGGGTGAAGGGCGCGCCCTCGATCTCGACGTCGGTGAAGGTGCCGTCGAAGTCCAGGACGATGCAGCGCGGGCTCGGAATCATCGGCTTACTCGGTCTCCTCATTCATGGTGAACGCTGGGCGGTCCGCGAGGATACCCGACCTCGGGCCTCTCCGACCACGCTCGCGGCGATGGAAATCTCCTGCCGGGCGACGAGTTGGAGCAGGGCAGCCGCAAGGAGTGAGGAACCGCGTCGGGTCCGCGGTCTGACGGATGGGCGAGCGCGGTGTAACATCGCGTCGGCATGACGGTGGGCTCGGGTAGCGGGTCGAAGGGCGCGGGCACGGCGGGCGACGCGGTCGCCGACACGCTCGCGTCGGGAGGTAGTCCGGGCGCCGGCGTACCGGGCGAGGTGCGCAATCCCTCGGCGCCGGCGCATGACTCGTCCACCCGCACGGCCTCGGGGCGCCCCGGTGGCACGTCTGCGTCCGGGGCGCCCATGTACGACGGCCTCACCGCCGTCGATCCCGCGCACTATCGCCTCGACGGCGAGATGGCGCGCGGCGGCATGGGGCGCATCGTCGTCGCGCGGGACCGCCGGCTCGACCGCGTGGTCGCGCTCAAGCTCCTGCGCGAGGACTCGGCGACCCTGCGTGGACGCTTCGAGCGCGAGGTCCGCATCACGGCGCGGCTGCAGCACCCGGCCATCGTCCCGGTCTACGAGGCCGGCTGGCTGGGCGACGAGCCGTTCTACGCGATGAAGCTGGTCTCCGGGCGCGCGTTCGATCTGGTCATGGACGCCGAGGTCGAGCTGTCCGGCCGCCTCGCGCTCCTGCCCAGCGTGATCGCGATCGCCGAGGCGCTCGCGTTCGCGCACGACCGCGGCATCGTGCACCGCGATGTCAAGCCGCAGAACGTGCTGATCGGACGCTTCGGCGAGACCGTGCTCATCGACTGGGGCCTGGCGAAGGACCTGACCGAGACCGCAGCTCCGACGCCCGCCTTCGCGGGCGCGCCGCAGCCGGCCGCGCTGGGTGCGGCGCCCGCGCCGGCGATCGGCGTGCTGGCGGCGCCCGTCGAGACGGCCCGGGGCCGCGCGGCCGCCTCGGGCTCGACGCGCGGCGGCTCGGGCAGCGCCGGCTCGGGTGGCGGTGCCTCGCTCACGCTGGCCGGCGACGTCATGGGCACGCCGGCGTACATGCCGCCCGAGCAGGCGCGCGGCGCCGAGGTCGACGAGCGCGCCGACGTCTACGCGCTCGGCGCGGTGCTCTACCACCTGCTCGCCGGCATGCCGCCGTACGTGGGCGGCGCGAGCTGGGACGTCGTCGAGGAGGTGCAGCTGCGGCCGCCGCGCGCGCTCGAGGAGCTCGCGCCGGGCGCGCCCGCGGATCTGCTCGCGATCGTGCACAAGGCGATGGCACGCGATCCCGCCGGCCGCTACCCGACCGCCAAGGAGCTCGCCGAGGACCTACGCCGCTTCCAGGCCGGCCAGCTGGTCGGCGTGCACGCGTACACGCCCTGGGAGCTCCTGCGCCGCTTCCTGCGCCGGCACCGCGGCGCGGTCGCGGTCGCGCTGCTGGCGCTGTTCATCCTGCTCGGCTTCGGCGCGGTCGGCATGGCGCGCATCGCCGGCGAGAAGGCCGAGGCGCTCGCGCAGCGCAACGAGGCGCGCGTGCAGCGCGCCGAGGCGCTCGAGGCCGGCCAGCGCGCCGCCGCGGCGAGCGCGCGCGCGCAGACGACGCTGCTCGAGTTCGTCGAGGAGCAGGGCCGGCAGGAGCTGCTCGCCGGCCGCACCGGCCGCGCCGCGGTCTACCTCGCCGAGGCCTACCGGGGCGGGCGCGACTCGCCCGGGCTGCGCTTCCTGCTCGCCAGCGCCATGCGCCCGCTCGACGCGCAGGCGTGGGTCCGCGCCGGCCGCCCCGACGAGGACATTCGCCAGGTCTTCGCCTCCGCCGACGGCGGGCGGGTTGCGTTCGGGCTGGTCGACGAGAGCGTCGTGGTGCTCGATGGCAAGACCGGCAAGGTCCTCTTCCAGCAGCGCGACGCGAAGTACGCCGCCATCAGCCTGGATCTGTCGAGCGACGGCAGCCGCCTGGTCACCGGCGGCCCCGACGGCGAGGTCGGGCTGTGGAACGCCGCCGACGGCGCGCTGCTGGCCACCTGGCCCGGCGACGGCGCGGCGGTGCTCTCGGTGGGCTTCTCGCCCGACGGCGCGCGCGTCGCGTCCTCGGCCGCCGATGGCGTGGCCCGGGTCCGCGACGCGCGCTCGGGTCGGCTGCTCGCGACCCTGCGCGCCGACCATCCGGTGCGGGTGGGCCGCTTCGCCGACGAGGGCCGCCGCCTCCTGCTGGTGCCGGCGTGGGAGTTCATCGAGCCGCGCGCGCGCGAGCGCGCCCGCGCCACCCTCTGGGACGTGGCCGGCGCGCGCGCGCTGTACACGCTGGCGCCCGGCGAGGCGGGCCGGCTCGCCCTCGATGCGGCGGGCCGGCGGCTGCTGTTCGCGCGCGGCGACCTCGTCGAGGTCCACGACATCGGCGGCCAGCGGGTCGTGCGCCGCTGGCACGAGCGCGCCGACGTGCGCGAGATCGGCGTGTCACCCGACGGCGCGCGCGTGGTCACCACCGACCTCGACGGCGCGGTGGCGGTGCGCGACACCGTGACCGGCGAGCTGCGCGTGCGCCTGGGCGGCACCGGCGAGGTCGCGGCCGTGTACGTCGCCGACTTCGTGGACGACTCGACCCTGTGGGCGACCCACGCCGACGACGTGGTGCGGCTGTGGGATGCCGACGCCTCGGTCGAGATCGCGGCGTTCGAGGCGCCGTGGCGCGATCCCAACGTCGTGGTGGCGGGCGGGCGCATGATCGTGGTCGCGGGCGCGATCGCAGTCGCCTGGGACGTGAGCGTCGCCAAGGCGCTGCGCGCGGCGGTCGGCGGCGACCGTGGCAGCGGCGCGCCCCAGGTGGTCGCGCTCGACGCGGGCGGGACGCGCGCGCTGGCGGTCGCCGGCGACGAGCTGCGGCTGTACGACGCCCACGAGGCGCGGGTGATCGCGCGCGCCCCGATGCCGGGACGCGCGCGCCGGCCCAGCCCCGCGGGCGCGCCGACGTTCCAGCTCGCGGCCGATGGCCAGCGCGTGCTGGTGATCGGCGCGGGCGGCGGGCTCTCGATCCTCGACGCCGCGCTCGCGCCGCTGCCGCCGCTCGCCGGGGCGCCGACCGCGCCGGCGCGCTTCTCGCCCGACGGCACCCGGCTGCTCGCCGTCTCGGCGGGCGCGCTCGGCCTGTGGGAGGTCGCCACGGGCAAGCAGCTCGCCACGTTCGCGCAGGCTGGCGCCGCGCCCGGCGACGTCGCCGCGGTGGCGTTCGACGCCGCGGGCCGGCGCGCCGTGGTCGCGAGCAGCCTGGGCAAGCTGCGCGTGCTCGATCTCGGCCGCGGCGCCGAGGTGCTGGGCATCGACGCGGGCGGGATCCCCAGCCAGCCCGCGTTCTCGCCCGACGGGCTGCGCGTGCTCGCGGTGGTGAACGGGCAGGTCACGGT
>JBKJOI010001002.1:0-4257 GCA_046595695.1 Haliangiales bacterium
TGACCTACGAGCCGCGCCTCCTGCGCTTCTTCCAGGCGCGCTTCGAGCCGAAGGCGACCTGATCCAGCGCCTGGCGCGGCGGCCCGGACGCGGTCCGATGCGTCGAGGCTATGCAGCCCCGACGCGTGACGCGCCGGGGCCGTGCTCGTGGTCAGTCTGGCGGGCGGTGGCGGGCGCGCGCCCGTCGGGGCGCGGGGCGCTGCGCATGAGCACGAGCGCCTCGGCGATGCGCGCGCGCGCGAGCTCGCGGAGCGCCGGCACGTCCGCCGCGGAGAGGCCGCTCGTGGCAATGGGCGCGAGCACGCGTACGCGCGCCGCCGCCGCGCCGAACCATAGCGAGCCCTTGGGCCGGCACGCGCGCGTGCCCTCGATGGCGAGCGGCAGGATGGGCACGCCGGCCTCGACGGCCAGCTGGAAGGCGCCGTCCTTGAAGCGGCCCAGCGAGCCGTCCGCCGAGCGCGTGCCCTCGGGAAATAGCATGACGGGCAGGCCGCCCGCGAGCGTGGCGCGGGCGGCCTCCATCATGTCGCGCACGCTGGCGCCGTCGCCGCGCCGGAGCGGGATGTCGCCTCCCCAGCGCAGCAGCCGGCCGAGGAGCGGCGAGCGAAACAGCTCCTCCTTGGCCACCCAGCGCATGTCCCAGGGCAACGTCGAAAGCAGGAACGGGTCGGCGCTGGACTCGTGGTTGGCCACCACGACGCACGCGGCGGTGCGCACGTCGGCGGGCGGCCGACCCTCGACCGAGAAGCGCCACAGGGGCGAGAGGCGCGCGGTGGCGCGCCCGAAGCGGCGCATCCAGCGGCCGCGCCGGCGCAGATCGTGCGGATGGCACAGCCGCACCACGCCGAGGAGCGGCGTCCACAGGAGCAGGCAGATCCCGAACTCGAGGTAGCTGAGCAGCCCGAAGAACGCACGTTTCATGTCCAGCAAAGTAGCGGTCGGCGCGTCATGTCCACGTCGGCCGCGGGTCACGACTGCACCACGAAGCCCCGCTGGGTCGCGGCATCGTGACCGGCGTCAAGGGGTCGGTCGCGCGATCCCGGTGCGAGACGCATGTGGGTCCCCGGTCACGGGCGCCGTGGTCGCTTCCCGATGGTCGGGAAGAAGACTTGATCGAGGACACGTGGTGTCCGCGCCGGCATCGCGGCGCAGCTGCGGCAGCTCAAGCTGGCGACCGGGTGGTGGCACGAGTGGCAGCGGAACAGCGCCTCGCGCGACGCGACTAGATCGGCGCGGAGCGCGCGCAGGCGCTCGAGGCGAGCCTGCACCCGCACCAGCAAGTCGTCGATCGCGGTGACCAGCTCGAGCGCGGCGTGTGCGGCGGTCGGCGCGTTGTCGTGCAGCTGGGCGAGCGCGCGCAGCTCGCCCATGGTCGAGCCCGCGTCGAGCAGATCCAGGTAGAGCCGGATGCGCGAATAGTCGGCGTCGCAGTAGCGCCCCTTGTGGTCGGCCCCGATCATGTGCCGGTGGAGCAGCCCGGCCCGCCGCAACCGGTACAGCGCGGCAGCGGGGACGTCGAGCAGCTCGGCCAGCTCGGCGAGTCTCAGGTAGTGCAGCGATTCGGGAGGCGACCCGGGCGTGTCGCTCATGCCTCACCGGGTCGGGTGCGGTCGTCGCCAGGATACGGTCCCATGGGCCGCAAGGATGCGAACGGCGTGCCGCTCGCGGCACGGTGATCGCAAACGATGGCCGCAGTTTCTGCGCGTCCGCGAGCCGTCCGGCGCAGGCTCTGCGGGATCCCGGGGCGGTGTGCGGCATCTGGTCGCAGATCCAGCGGCACGCCGCGTGCTTGAAGGCGAGGTGAAAGGAAGTCCCATGAGTCAAACGATGCTCGGCTGGGTGGTCCCTCTGTTCACGACGGTGCTGCTGGCGGCGGCGTGCTCCTCGGAGAACCCGCACGCCAGCCTTCAGAACGTGCCGCCCTCGAGCTCCTGGTCGTCCGGCGGTGGCAGCGGCGGTGGCGGTGGCGGTGGCGGTGGCGGTGGCGGTGGCGGCCCCGCGGCCCAGGCCAGGGAGGTCTTCGCGCTGCGCTGCACACCCTGTCACGGCGCCGACGGTCGCGGCGACGGCGCGGCGTCTGCTTCGCTCACGCCTAGACCACGCAACTTCCACGACGCGGCCTGGCAGGCCCAGGCCAGCGACGAGCACATCGCGAAGATCATCCAGTACGGCGGCATCGCCGTCGGCAAGAGCGCGGCGATGCCCGCCAACCCGGACCTGAGCGAGAAGCCCGAGGTGGTCGCCGCCCTCAAGGAGCACATCCGCGGCATGGGTCGCCCATGACGCCTCGAACCCGTGTCGGCGGCCGGGCCGCCCGAAGGAGAAATATGCGTAGGTTGTGCATCGGCGTACTCAGCGTTGCTCTCGCTGCATGCAGCGGCGGCAACAACCCCGGACAGTCGTCCACGAAGGGCGGCGGCACCGACCTGAGCGCGCTCATGAAGGCGCGCAACCTGAACGAGGCCGACGTCACCGCCGCGCTCAAGACTTACACGCCGAGCGGCAAGCGCGACGAGTACTACCTGTTCGGCTCGGGTGGGCACAGCGGCCAGGTCGTGGTCGTCGGCGTGCCCAGCATGCGCATCCTCAAGTACATCGCCGTGTTCACGCCTGAACCTTGGCAGGGCTACGGCTTCGACGACGCCAGCAAGGCGGTGCTCGCGGGCGGCAAGCGCCACGGCCGCGACATCCACTGGGCCGATACCCACCACCCGGCGCTCTCCGAGACCGCCGGCGACTACGACGGCCGCTGGCTGTTCATCGGTGACAAGGCCAACCCACGCCTCGCGGTCATCGACCTGCGCGACTTCACCACCAAGCAGATCGTGACCTCGCACCTCATCGAGTCGGATCACGGCGCGGCGTTCGTCACGCCCAACACCGACTACGTGATCGAGACCACCCAGTACCCGTCGCCGCTCGGCGGCAAGTACGTGGACGTGAAGGGCTATAACGACGCCTACCGCGGCGCGGCCATCTTCTGGAAGTTCGATCGGGAGAAGGGCCGGCTCGTCCCCGATCAGTCGTTCGCGATCGAGTTCCCGCCCTACACCCAGGATCTCGCCGACGCCGGCAAGCTGGGCAGCGACGGCTGGGCGTTCTTCAACTCGATCAACACCGAGCGTTCGTACGGCGGCAACCAGGAGGGCAACCCGCCGATGGAGTCGGGCTACTCGCAGAACGACATGGATTACATGCACGTCGTGAACTGGAAGAAGGCGGAGGAGGTGGTCAAGGCCGGCAAGGTGGAGACCATCTCTGGCATGCGCACCATCCGGCTGCAGACGGCGATCGACGAGGGCATCCTGTACTTCGTCCCCGAGCCCAAGAGCCCGCACGGCGTCGACGTGGCGCCCGACGGTGACGACATCGTCGTCGGGGGCAAGCTCGATACCCACACCACCGTCTACTCGTTCACCAAGATCAAGGCGCTCATCGACGCCAAGAAGTTCGTCGGCAAGGACCCCTACGGCGTGCCGATCCTGGGCTTCGAGGAGGCGATGCGCGGCCAGTGCGACGTGGGCCTGGGCCCGCTGCACACGCAGTTCGACAACGAGGGCAACGCGTACACCTCGCTGTTCCTCGAGACCAAGGTGGCCAAGTGGTCGCTCAAGGACCTGAAGGTCCTGGACAAGATCTCCACGCACTACAACGTCGGGCACCTGGCCGCGGCCGAGGGCGACACCGTGAGCCCCGACGGTCACTACCTGATGGCGATGAACAAGTGGGCGCTCGACCGCTTCGATCCGGTCGGGCCGCTCTTGCCGCAGAACTTCCAGCTGGTCGACCTGTCGACCACGCCGATGACGCTGCTCTACGACCTGCCCATCCCGCTGGGCGAGCCGCACTACGCGCAGATGATCAAGGCTGACAAGCTGCATCCCATCGAGATCTACACGCCCGTGGGCATGAACCCGATCACCGACGAGCGGGACCCGTTCGCGGTCGAGGGCGGCAAGGAGCGCGTCGAGCGCGGGCCCGACGGCGTGCACGTGTACATGACGGCCATCCGCAGTCACTTCACGCCCGACATCGTGCGCGTCAAGCAGGGCGAGACCGTGCACATCCACATCACCAACCTCGAGCAGGCGCACGACGCCACCCACGGCTTCGCGCTCAACAGCTACGACATCAACCTGAGCCTGGAGCCGGGCGAGCACGGCAACGTCACCTTCGTCGCCGACAAGCCTGGCGTCTTCCCCATGTACTGCACCGAGTTCTGCTCGGCGCTGCACCTGGAGATGGCCGGCTACTTCC
>JBKJOI010000090.1:0-2722 GCA_046595695.1 Haliangiales bacterium
AGCCGAGCTGCAGCGAGATGCGGTGCTTCTCCAGGCCGCGTGCGCCCTCGAGCGAGAAGATGCCGCTCGGATCGAGCGCCGGGCGGAAGAGCTGCGCATCGATGCCGAAGCCGTAGTTCTCGGCCCGGGCATGGGAACAGAATCCGACGAGCGCGACCAGGACCGCGGCGCCGGCCCATGGTGCGCGCCTCCGCGGCGGCATCAGGGGCACGGCTCACCATCCACCAGCACCGAGTCACGCTCCTGCACGAACACGACGTTGGGGATCGTGGAGGCCAGGTTGGACGGCCAGGTGCATGACCCGGACGGCTCTCCGCCCATGCCCGAGTACTCGACGAGAGTGCCGCCCACGTACAGACCGCTGCCGTTCACGCCGGTGGCGTTCTGGGCGAGATCGAGCGTGGTGCGGGTGAGCGGGGTGGAATCGCTGAAGTAGTAGTCATTCGCGGGGGTCGAAGAGCCGTCCTTGGTGATCACGACGCCGCTCGTGGGCAAGCCCAGGAACACCGCCTCGAGTGGGTCTTCCACCACCGGTGGGTCCAGGGTGGTGTTGATGTAGATGGGCACGTAGACGCCGCGATCGGCGAAGGTCGGGGTCCCGGTGGGCGGGAACGCCACCGCGCTCCAGGCGATGTCGGTGGCCTTGCTCAGCGCAAACACCCTCACGCCCTGGATCTTGCCGTTGCTGGCGCCGCTGACCACGAGCCCGCTGGTCCGGATCGTGTCGGGCGCGCCGGCCCCGTCGTCGACGCCGACGGCGATGAAGGCGGTGTTCGGCACGGTCACACCCGATTCGCCGCCGGAGGTGGCGGAGAACCGGCCGCACGAGTCGGTCACCACGGTGTAGTACTCCGCATTCGCGGTGCTGTTGGCGAACTTGAGCGCGTCGTAGAACGTGACCTCGAACCCGGCGGCGTGGATCTGCTTGGACGTCTCCAGATCGTACAGCCGGCCGCAGATCTGCATTTTGCTGTTCGAGCCCTGCGGGCAGTCGGAGATCTCGTTCTCGCAGCCAGGACCGACTCCGGTGCCCCGACACACCGGCACGCCGGCGTCGTTGTACTCGAGCACGGACGTCGTGGGATCACACAGGCCGCAGTCGCCACCGTCGCAGAAGTTGGCCTGGCACTGGCCGGTCGCTGGATCGTAGATGGAGCCCGCGCCGCACATGACCTCCTGGGGCTCGCCCTCGGCGGAGCAGACGCCGTCGATCTCCACCGTGCCCGTGCCGCAGACCACCGTCTGACAGGCCCACAGCGCCAGCGCGGACGTCGCCGCGAGGAGAGTAGCCAGGACCGGCTTCATCGGATTCTTCATGCGATTCTCCGCTGTCCTAGAAGTGGACGTCATCGTTGCCGATGCTGGTGTAGATCCCGAACGTGGCGTTGATGGCCGAGAACTGGGCGTTCTGCGCCTCGACGGTGATGACGCGCCTCGTCCGGTACTGCGGCGTGCCCGTCATGTAGTGGTAGCCGTATGCCGACGGACCGTAGGGACCCTGCGAGTCACCCTGATCGTTCACCACGGCGCCGCTGATGCGCGGGTCGTTCGGGTCGTCGAACTGCCAGTTGATCCACAGGTAGTCGAAGTGCTCGAAGCTGACCGGCACGGTGACGCCGGCGCCACCGACGGGCCCGTTGTTGCGTGGGTCGGTCCCCTCGACGATGCCGTACCAGTCACCGCTGAGCGGCAGCGAGTACACCTTGTCGTTGGCGACGTAGAAGTGCGGGTGCGCGGCGAAGAACGCCTCGCAGACGGCGGTGCGCCTGGCGTTGGCGGCGTCGTCGGTGGCGGTGATCGGCGCCTGCGCGTCGACCTCGGCCTGGAGCGCCGCGAGCACCTGCGGGGTCACCGCGGGGTCGTAAGCGACGATGGCCTTGAGCTGCCCCGAGACCCGCTGCATGTTGGACTCACGCTCGATGGCGTCGGCCATCTGACCCAGCTCCGCCTCGCCCTCGGGCTCACTGGTGCTGCCGTCGGCGGTCACTTCCTCGAGGTTCTTCTCGACCCACATGGTGGTGTGCAGGCCGGGGAATCGCGAGTTCTCGTCCTCGATGAAGCAAGGGAAGTCGGGCTCGACCTGCTTCACGATGCGAAAGCTGGTGAGATGGAACGCGCGGCCGCCCGTCGAGAGCCACATCTCGTAGTGGGTCCCCGAGGGTGGCTTGCCCGAGCCCGGGTTGTCGTCGCCGGGCACGTGCGAGTTCGAGCCGAGCACGAACTCGATCCAGCTGCCCCGGTAGGGCTCGACGCACGAGGCGGCGGCCATGGCGCTCATCGCGAGCATGGAAGCAGTCATCATGCGGTGCATTCGACCCAGCATTCTCATTCGCATGTCCCCCAACGAAGGCCTCGCGAGACAGAGACAGACTCGTAGCGACGTCTACCTTAACGCCCATGATTCCTGTCTGTCAATTCGGTGAGTGACGATGCCGCTCGCTTTAGCCGGCGCTACGGGGTAGCGCCGACTGACCGTGCGAGACGAGCAGGCGTTCGAAGCGGGCCTCCAGCAGGGCGCGCAGGCTCGCGCGGAAGTGCCGGTCGTAGTCCGCGGGATCCTTGGCCCCGCGCCGCGGCGCCACGCAAACCTTGCCGCCGCCGATCCACGAGCGTCACAGGCGCGACGCCTGACCGAGAGTATATTCCGTCGATGCTGACGCCCCGCCGCTTCGCCCTCGCCGCCGCGCTCGCCGCGGCCGTCTCGTCCTGCGGTGGCGCTTCC
>JBKJOI010000152.1:0-2664 GCA_046595695.1 Haliangiales bacterium
CGGCCTTGATGTCGTAGGCGCCGGGCGACTCGTTGGCGAGCTCCTTCTCGATGGCATCCGCCGCGCCTACCACCACGATCGGCTCACCGCGGCCTTGCGCGGCGCGCTCGATCAGTACGCCGAGCTGGCCGTCGACCCCGAGCGCCGCTTCCAGGATCTCGACCTGACGCCGTCGGAGCGCGAGCTGGTGCGCCAGATGGACGGCACGCGCCGGCTCGGCGACGTGCTGGCCGCGCCGCCGCCCGGCATCGACGCCCACGGCGCCATGGCGCTGACGCTCGCGCTCGAGTCCATGGGCGTCATCACGCTGCGGCCGAACGGCGCGCGCGGCCGCACCGTGCCGCCCCTGCCCGAGGCGGTGCCCGAGGACCTGGGCCCCTCCGACACCCTGCCCAGCTTCCGCTCCGACATGACCGGCCCGGTGGGTGCGCAGGCCACGTACTCCGACGCCGAGCTGGCCGCGCTCCTGGCCGACCGCCGCGGCAAGGACGCCTTCTCGGTGCTGGGCGTGCCGCCCACGGCGGGCAGCGCCAATCTCGATCGCGCCTACGGCCAGCTCCTGCGCGACCTGCACCCGGATCGCTTCCGCGGCCGGCCCGACGGCACCCTGGCGCTGGCGCGCGAGGCCTTCGCGCTGGTCCAGGCGGCCCACGCCAGCCTGGCCGACCCCAGGAAGCGTCGCGCGATCTCGGAGCGCGAGCTCAAGCGCGAGCCCGCGCCGCTGCCGCTGCCGCCGGTCGAGCAGCTGATCGACGACGCGACCAACCCGACCTCGCCGTCTTTGGACCCGGCAGCGCGCGCGCTCGCTGCCGACAAGCTCTTCCGCCAGGGCGAGGCGCGCCTGCGCGGCCGCGAGTTCAGCGACGCCGAGCGGCTGTGCCTGGACGCCGTCGACGTGCGCCCCGACATGGGCCTCTACCACGCGTACCTGGGCTGGGCGGTGTTCTCGGCGCGCGGCGCCAGCGCCCGGGCCGCCGAGGCGGCGCTGCCGGTCCTGGAGGGCGCCTGCGAGCTGGCGCCGTCGCTGGAGCAGCCGCACCTGTTCCTGGGCCTGGTGTACGCGGCCATGGACCGGCCCGATCTGGCCGAACCCGAGCTCGACAAGGCCGTGCAGTGCAACCCCGACTCGACCGAGGCGCTGCGCGAGCTGCGGCTGATTCACATGCGGCGGCAGAAGCGGTAGCCCGCGCGGCGCGGCGTGGGGTTCGCGAGCCTGGGGAGGCTCCCCGCTCGGCTGATCCGCTCCCCGCCCGCTCCCGCTGTGCTTGACGCTAGATGGCTCGTCTCAGTACGTTCTGGTCCATGGCGCTCATTCAGAAGGTCGAGAAGATCTGGGTCGACGGCAAGACGATTCCGTGGGACGAGGCCACGGAGCACGTACTCGCGCACACCCTGCACTATGGTCTCGGCGCCTTCGAGGGCATCCGCGCCTACAAGCGCGCGGACGGCAAGACCGCGATCTTCCGGCTACAGGAGCACGTGGACCGGCTCTTCGAGAGCTGCCACATCGCCACCATCGAGGTGCCCTACACGCGCGCGCAGATCTTCGAGGCCTGCAAGGCGGTGATCCGCGAGAACAAGCTCGAGGCCGCCTACCTGCGCCCGCTCGTGTACCTGGGCTACGGCGCGATGGGCCTCGGCTCGCTCGAGCCGCCGGTGCGCACGATCATCGCCGCCTACGAGTGGGGCGCCTATTTGGGCGACGAGGGCCTGAAGAAGGGCGTGCGCGTCAAGGTGTCGGCGTTCCGCCGCAGCGCGGTCGACTCGTTCATGTCGAAGGGCAAGATCTGCGGCCAGTACGTGACCTCGATCCTGGCCAAGCGCGACGCCATCAAGCAGGGCTTCGACGAGGCCATCATGCTCGACGCCAGCGGCGCGGTCGCCGAGGCCACGGGCGAGAACGTCTTCATGGTCAAGCGCGGCATCGTCTACACGGCGCCGCTGTCGTCGCCGATCCTGGCCGGCATCACGCGCGACAGCGTGATGCGCATCGCGCACGATCTCAGCATCGAGGTGCGCGAGCAGACCTTCACGCGCGACGAGCTCTGGTGCGCCGACGAGGTCTTCATGTGCGGCACGGCCGCCGAGGTCACCCCGGTGCGCGAGATCGACCACCGCCAGATCGGCGCGGGCGAGGCCGGCCCGGTCACGCGCCGCATCCAGGACACCTTCTTCGACGCCGTGAAGGGCGAGAAGGCGCGCTACCCCGAGTGGCTCGCGTACGTCTAGAGCGTCGCTTGCCGCGCTTCGGGCTGACGGTGCGCCGGTGAGGCTGCTAGGCGTCCTCCTGCTCCTCCTCGGCGCCCTCGGCGCCGTCCGCTCCCTCCGTGGCCTGTTCGAAGAGAAGCGTCCGCGCGACGTGGGCTTCGCCCTGCTCGCGCCCGTGGCGATCGCCGCGGCGTTGGCAGGCGCGGTGTTGATCTTCGTGCCGGGGTTCTTCGGGTAGCTTTTTTGGTCGCGCTGCCTATTTGGGAGCGATTGGAGCCGTGACAATGAACTGTGGGTGGCCCTTCATCGAATGGTCATAGTCTTCGAGGTGCACATGCCCAAATGACTCCCCTTGTTTTTCCATCTGCGCGATAGCAAAATTCATGAATTCTGCCAACTTGCGCAGGGTGGCCAGGTCAGCTGCGATCGTCACTTCTTCAAGTTCTAGGCCTGAAT
>JBKJOI010000246.1:0-6731 GCA_046595695.1 Haliangiales bacterium
TACTCGCACTGGATGGTCGTCTGCACCTCCATCGTGACGGTGCACGCCTTCGCCGATCGGTGGCGACGCGCACGCGAGCGTGCCGACGTGCCAGCACGGGCGCGGCGTCGCGATGAGGTAGCGTCATGAGCGCCGGGCCCGGGCGCCTGACGCGTTCGCTCAGGGTCACGCTCGCCGGCATGGCCGCGGTGACCGTCATGTTCGCGTTTCTGGCGTGGCGGCGGCACTGGATCGCGGACGATGTGGACGTGGCTGCTGGCGCTGGCGGGCTGACCGGCGCCACGGCCGCCACGATCGCTGCGGCGCGGCGGTCGGCCGCACGACCCTGGTGATCCCCTCGGATCCGCTCGAGGCCGAGCGGAAGTTCTGCGGCGCCCCGCGCTGACGGCTGGCTAGCGCCAGCTGACCGCGGCGAGCCAGCACAGCTCGCGGGTGCACGCGATCGCGATCTGACCGCCCTTGCACCACGGCCGCCAGGGCAGCCGGATGCCCTTCGCGTGGGGCAGGATTGGCACCGGCACGGTGCGCCCGCAGGCGTGCACCCAGGCGCCGGTGAGGCCCTCGGGCAGGTTGGGACGCTTGACGATGAAGTAGGGCATGCCGACCTCGTCGATGAGCACGCCGCCCTCGGGGAAGGTGTACTTGCCGTCCTTCCAGGTGAGCCAGATGAGCCGGCGCCCGGTCAGCTCGGGCAGGGCGAGGCCGCGGATCTCGACCTCGACCCGGTCCAGACGGTGCCCGGGGATGGTCGTGAGCGCGGGCAGCGCGCGCCGCAGCTTGGCCACCAGCCACTCGGCGTACGAGGGCGTGTAGGTGGGCAGGTCGGCGTACTCGCGCCACTGGGCCTCGCTGAGCGGCGGGTCGAAGTGGAGCTGGTACTCGACCTCGTAGGGCGGTCGCGGCTCGATCCAGGGCGGCGCGCCGATGATGTCGATCCCCGACAGCCCGAAGTACTCGTGGGCGACGTACTGCCGGTGCGTGAAGGTGCGCAGGTCGTCGCCGAAGAAGTCGCGCGTCTGCTGCCAGCGCTTGTACGCAGGCACGCGCGCGACCGAGCCGGGCGGCGCGGCGCGCAGCAGCGCCATACGCTGCTCGAAGAAGACGTGGGCGCGCGCGTACTCGACGGTCACGCGGATGGTCTGGTAGCCGACCGCGACGATGGCGCACGCGACCAGGAAGCGCCGGGCCGCGGGCTCGGCGAGCACGCCGTCGAGGAGCGGCAGGGCCGCGATCACGAACAGCACGCAGGGCGCCAGGTAGAGCCGCTCGGCGACCATGGGCGAGGCCATGATCGTGGCGATCATGGAGGCGCCGGCGGCGAGCGCGGCCAGCGTCACGACCAGGGCGGCGCGCGCGGGGCTCGCCAGCGCCACGCCGCGGCTGCGCGCGCCGATGAGGGCGAGCGTCGCCGCGGCCAGCACCACGACGATGGCGAGCTGCGCCTCCCAGAAGAACGAGCTGACGATCTCGCGCGCACCGTCGAGGCCGCGCTCGAGCACGGTGGCGACCGGGCTGGCCTTGGACGCCACGCCGCCGTAGCGCTTGGTCTGGCCGGGCGCGAAGAACAGCAGGAAGTAGCCGACCCACAGGCCGGCCACGCCGGCGAGCATCCAGGCGTGGCGCTGGCCGCGCCGCCACATCGCGACGACGATCGTAGCCAGCACGACCATGGCGGTGGGGCCGGTGTGCTCGTTGGTCATGCCGGCGGCGAGGCCGGCCACGGCGAGCAGCGGCGTCCACCACCAGCCGCGCGCGGCCCTGGCGGGGTGCGTGAGCACGAACCGATAGGGCACGAACAGCAGCAGCTGGACGCAGCAGCCGTACAGGTAGTTGGTGGTGTACGGCCGGTAGAAGTAGAGGACGCCTACCGCGGGCACGGTCAGGAAGATCAGCGCCTGCGCGACCAGCAGGCGCTGCACGTCGCGCGCGCTCGCCCGCGGCCAGCGACCGTACGCCAGCGCGAAGACGACGAGCAGGAACAGCAGCTCGACCGTGGGCGTGAGCAGCACGTGGATCACGCGCGGGCCGTTCACGACCAGGAGCAGCGTCTCGCCCAGGCGCGGGTTGTAGTTGAAGTAGTTGTACGAGGCGTAGTCCCAGACCGAAGCCAGCGACAGGCCGTGCTTCTTGATCCAGACCACCTCGAACCAGTCGTCGAGGACGATCGGCGTGAGCCACGCGATCAGCGCGAAGGACAGCCACAGCCCCGCGCACACGCCGAACAGGAGCGCCCGAGATCGGCGCCCGCTCGCGTCGCCGTCGTCGCTATCGGCTGCCTGATCGCTCAGGGCGCGGACACTAGCAGATGCGCCCGGGGCCTGAAAGCGGCGCGGGTCACAGCGGCGCGGGTCACGTTCACGCGCGCAAGCCGCGCTCGCGCCCGCACCCGCGTGCTATGGATCCGGGCGGATGCCGGACGAGAGGACGCGGCCAGGGGCCGACGGGACCGCGGGCGAGCGTGGGCCCGGACGCCTGGGCTTCTGGCTGGCGATCGGCGGGACCTGGCTGGTGATGGCCGTGATCGCGTGGCTCACGCCGCCGCAGGGCGACGACTGGGGCCACCTCGAGTGGGCTCGGAACGCCACGCCCGCCTCGCTGCTCCACCTCCTGGCCGGCAGCCGCACCACCGGTGATCTCGTCGGCCCGGCCCTGGCGCTGTGGCGCCCGCTGCACATCGTGGCGTCGCCGCTGGTGATCGTCGCGCTGCTGGCCGGCATGACGACGCACGCGCTGGGTCGCTTACCGCGGGCGGGGCGCTCGAGCGATACCCTGGTGTTCCTGGCGGCGGGCGCGGCGCTGTGGCTGGCCGCGCCGAACCTCGGCGTCGTGCTCTCGCACCGGTCGTACCTCGCCACGTACGTGTACGGCCTGACCGCCATGGTGTGGTTGCTCGCGGCCTACCGGCTGGCCGGCGCGCCCACGCGCCGCGCCTGGCTCTGGACCGCCGGCGCGGCCGTGCTCGGGCTGCTCGCGGGCGCGAGCACGCGCGCCGTCGGCACCGTGGGCGTCGTGATCATCGTGACCGCGGTGGTGCGTCGGTCGCGGCGCGGCGAGGGCGTGCCCGGCTGGATGTGGGCGGGTGCGCTCGCGGTCTGCGCGGGCGCCGTGCTGGCGTGGCTCGACATGCCGTACGCGAACCTGGGCCGGCTGTCACTCGCGCGCATCGACGGTAACCTCGGCATCCTCTACGAGTACGTCGGGCAGAACGGGCAGGTGGTCAGCGCGCTCGCGGTCGCGCTGCTGGCGCTGCTGGTGCGCGCGGGCTTCGGCGGCGCGAAGCCGAGCGTGCCGGGTCTCGAGGCGCTGGTGCTGGTACGGCGCGCGCTGCTGGTCTGGGCGGCGCTCGCGCTCATCGGCGTCGTGGGGCCGGTGTGGGGCACGCCGGCCAAGCTCGCGGCCGCGGTGGCGCTCTCGACGGCCGCGCTGGTGGCGGTCGACGCGATCGCGCAGGGCCTGGCGAGCAGCGCGCGCAGCCGCTGGCTTCGCCGTCTCCTGTGGATCGCGGTGCTGGTGCCGGCCGTCGACGTCGTGGCGAGCGGCCTGCCGCGCTACGTCGACGCGCGCGCCCAGCACGAGGCGCGCGTGCGCACGCTCGCGGCCGCACCGCTCGGCGGCGTCGCGAAGGTCGCGCCCAGCAGGCCGGTGAACGGCGACTTCTGGGTCGCGGCGGAGAGCTGGCCGCGTTCCCGCCTGCGCGAGCAGGTGGCGCGCTCGCTCTTCGGGATCGATGACATCGTGATCGACCCTGCGTTCCGCGATTACGAGCCGGGCTCGGGGTTCACGTTCGAGGTCCAGGCCGGGGCCGCGGCTCCGCATAGCTGGCTGGACCTGCCGCACGATCTGCTGCTCGCGCGCCGTGCGTTCGACCGCGGCGTGCGCGAGCTCGCGGCCGCGACCCCCGCACCGGCCGCGCTCGTGCTCACCAACGTGGACTTCCCCGAGCGCGCCGGACGCCCGCTGCTCGCGGCGCGCCTCGTCGACGGCCGGGTCGAGCAACCGGCGGCGAGCCACGGCGGCCCCGACCGGGACGGACGCTACTTCGTGCGCCTCAAGCCGCGCTCCCCGGGCAGCGCGCTCGCCGAGCAGTGGTTCGTCAGCGGCGGCCGCTCCACCTTGCCGATGGTGAGGAACGGCCGGCTCGAGCTCGTCGGATGGCAGGCGGGCTGGTATGTGCTGGTCGCCTGCGACGCCTCGGTGTGCTGGGCGGTCGATGCCTTCTACGTGCCGGCGTGACCGGCGCGGCGCGCGGCGCGCGTGCGGCGTTCTGGGCCACGCTCGTCGGAGGCTGGGCGCTCGTGGCGGTGGTCGCCTGGCTGGCGCCGCTCCACGGTGCCGACTGGGCGCGGCTCGCCGCGGTCGAGGCGCGTGGGCTCGGCGCGGACGCACGCAGCCTGGGCGGGCTGCTCGCGGAGTTCCTGGTCAGCGCGCGCGCCGCGCACGCCGTCGTGGCGGCGACGGTGGCGGTCGCGCTGGTGGTGGCCATGACGGCGCACGCGCTGGGCCAGCTGCCGCGGCCAGGGGCGGCGCGCGACACGCTGGCGCTGGCGCTGACGTTCGCGCTGGTCTGGCTGATCGTGCCGGGTCCGGGGCAGGTGCTCTACCAGCGGTCGACGGTGGCGCAGTTCGTCTTCGGGCTGGCCGCGCTCGCGTGGGTGCTCGCGGCGTACCGGCTGGCGAGCGCCACGCCGCGCGGCGGCGCCGGTCGCGCGCTCGGGCTGCTCGTGGCCGGGTTCGTCGCGGCGGCGGCGAGCCCGCACGGTGCGTCGATGGTCGCCGCGGTCGTCGTCGCGATCTGGGTGCTGGGGCGGCGGCGTCGGGCCGGCGCCACACCGGCGTGGATGTGGGCGGGCCTGGTCGGGCTCGCGGTGGGCGCGGTGGGCGCGTGGGCCGAAGCGCCGAGCGGCGGCAGCGGCGGCGCGCTGGCGATCTGGCGCGACCTCGACGTGTTCACGCGCAACGCGGGCGATCTGGCCGCGCTCGTGGTCCTGGTCGCGCTGGTCGCGCTGGCGCGCGCCCGGCGGCGAGACCAGGCCGCGCCGCCGCTGCCGGCGGCGATCGTGCGGCGCATCCTCTGGCTGGTCGTGCTCGCGGCCGCGGTCGAGCTGGTGAACCTGCGCGGCCCGCGCGCCGGGGATCCCGGGCTGCTCGCGCCGATCGCGCTGCTGATCATCGCCGGCGTGGCCGCGCTGCACGCGCTCGCCGCGGACCGTGGCGTGCTGCGCCTGCTGGTCGTCGGAGCGTTCGCGGTGAACGCCGTGGCCGCGGTGCTGTCGCTGACCACCTACGTGCCGGCGCGCCACGATTTCGAGGCCCGGCTCGCGGCGCTCGCGGCCGCGCGCGCCTCGGGCGCGAAGGTGGCCACGGTCGCACCCTACGGCGTCGCTGCCAGCGGCTGGTTCGGCGGCGAGGATCTCCAAGGCGTCGGCGTCCGTGCCGTCGTCGCGGCGCGCTTCGGGCTCGCGGACATCGGGTTCGACCGGCGCGTCGCCGGCTTCGTGCCCGCGCCGCCCTGGCGGCCGGGGGGCGAGGGCCCCGACTTCGCCGCGCGGCGTGGCCGTCCGGTGCGGGTGGCGCGTCCTTTCGCGAGCCACTCCGGGCCCGACAAGCGCGGCATTGCCACCTTCGTGGTCCAGGCCCCGGATCTCGCGGCCTATCCCGAGCTGTACGTGGTCCACGACGGCGCGGCGGTCGTGCCTTCCCGGCAAGGCCAGCAGGTCACGTACGCGCCGGACTCGTTCGGCCACCACGCGCTGGTGGCCTGCGACGCCACCTCGTGTGTCCTGATCGCGAGCCGGTTCGTCCAGCCCTGAGGCCGTGCTCAGTATTCGGTGTTACCCGCGAGCCAGCAGGTCTCGGCGGTGCACGCGAGCAGGGCGTAGTGACCCTTGCACGTCGGCTCGAAGTCGAGGCGTAGCCCCTCGTTCACGCGCTGCGGCGTGAGCTCGGCGGCTCGGCCGCACGCGCTCAGCAGCACCTGCGTCATGCCCACCGGCACGCGCGTCTCGTAGAGCAGGAAGTACGGCAAGACCCGGCGATCGCGGATGACCGCCTCGGCGAACACGAACGCCTCGTCTCGCCAGGTCGCCGCACGAACGGGCCGGCCCGCGAGCTCGGGCGCCTCGATCCCGTGCACGGTGGCGGTCATCGCGATGACGCGGTGGCCCGCGATCCCACGCAGCTCGGGCAAGAGCTTGCGCAGGAGCGTCAGCAGCCGGTCGACGCGATCCGGCACGTAGTGGAGCGGCGGCGAGAGGCGGCGCCAGATCTCGTCCTGCGCCAGCGGCGGCTCGAGCTGCACGTCGAGGTCGATCCGCCACGGGAGGGTCGTCTGCAGGTCCGGCCGCGGCGTCTCGTACTCGATCCCCGAGAGCCCGTAGACCTCGTGTGCCACATACTGGCGCAGGTACTCGGCCCGGAAGTCATCGCCGAGCGCCCAGCGGCTGCGGCTGGCGAAGCGGAAGGGCCGGATGATGCCCACGGAGCCCGGCGCGCTCGCCCGCAGCGCGGCGTCGCGGGCGCGCGCCTCTCGATCGGTGCGCGCGTGCACCATGCCGGCGTAGGCCGCGTGGTAGACGACCACCAGCGCGGCGAGCCCGACCAGCACGCGGCGAACTCCA
This sequence comes from Haliangiales bacterium, assembly GCA_046595695.1. Lineage (GTDB taxonomy): Bacteria > Myxococcota_A > Polyangia > Haliangiales > SHYZ01 > JBKJOI01. The sequence continues at coordinate 6,618 of JBKJOI010000246.1, forward strand.
ACGTCGCGGCCCAGCACCTCGACGATCGCGAGCGCCGCCAGCGCCACCAGCACCGAGGGCGCGAAGTAGAGCCGCTCGCCCTGCAGCGGCGACGCCAGCAGCGTCGCGCCGATC
>JBKJOI010000333.1:0-7707 GCA_046595695.1 Haliangiales bacterium
TGGCCAGGGCGCGGCCATGGGCCGTGCGGCTCAGCTGCAGGTGAGCCCGCTCATCGCGCGCCAGCCCCTCGGCCCACGCCAGCCGCTCGGCGTCCGGGCCCAGCACAGCCCGGACAAGGCGGACGATCAGGCGGCGGAGCGCGGCGAGCAGGCCGGCGGCGAGCGGGTAGAGCGGGCGCAGCGGGCGCAGCGGGCGCAGCGGGCGCAGCGGGCGCAGCCGCAGCCGCGGGCGCGGGCGCGGGAGTCGCCTCCGTCTCGACGGCCGTGGCCGCGGCCAACCCCGTGCCGCGGTACAGCGCGGGCAGCTTGCCGCTCAGGTACTGCTCGCGCGTGTTCCGGCGCCTGAGCTTGCCGCTCGAGGTCTTCTGCACGGTCCGCTCGGGCACGAGCAGGAGCTCGTGCACCGCGATGCCGTGGGTGTCGGCGATGGCGCGCCGGAGCTCGGCGGCGACCCTCGCCAGGTCGAGGCCGGCCGCGGCCGCCTTGACGATCTCCTGCACCACGACCAGCCGCTCCGCACCGCCTTCGTCGACGGAGAAGGCGACGCCGCAGCCGCTGCGCAGCGCCGGGCGCCCCGCCTGCACGGTCGCCTCGAGGTCCTGCGGGTAGTGGTTGCGCCCGTCGACGATGACCAGCTCCTTGAGCCGCCCGGTCACGTAGAGGTCGCCCTCGTGCAGGATGCCCAGGTCGCCGGTGCGCAGGTAGGGCCCGTCGCCGTCGTCGGCGACGATCGCGCCGAAGGTCGCGCGCGTCGCCTCGGGCTGGTTCCAGTAGCCGCTGGCGACGCTCGCGCCCTTGACCCAGATCTCGCCGATCTGACCGCCGGCGCAGGCGGCGAGCGTGACCGGATCCACGATGCGCACGGTCTGCCCGAGCGCGTGGCCGCAGCCGACCAGCGGCCGCCCCGCCGGATCGGGCACGAACGCGTTCTGCTCGAGCCGCGCGCCGTCCACGTGGACCACCTGCGGAAAGCGCTCGATCGACGAGGTCGCGACGAACACCGTCGACTCGGCCAGGCCGTAGGCGGCGAAGAACGCTTCGCGGCGGAAGCCGCACGGGGCGAAGCGCGCGGCGAAGCGCTCGAGCGTGGCCAGCCGGATCGGCTCGGCGCCGTTGAACGCGAGCGTCCAGCACGACAGGTCGAGCTGCGCGAGCGCCGCGTCGGGGACGCGATTCATGACCAGCTCGTAGGCGAAGTTGGGCCCGCCGCTGGTCGTGCCGCGGTAGGTGTGGATCGCCTGCAGCCAGCGCAGCGGCTGCTGCAGGAAGTCGAGCGGCGACATCAGGATCGAGTGACCGCCGAAGTAGAGCGGCTGCAGGATCGTGCCGATGAGCCCCATGTCGTGGTACTGGGGCAGCCAGTTGACCGGGACGGTGTGCGCGCCGTTCCCGAAGCCCTCCTGGATGAGCACCTCGTTGTGGAGCAGGTTGCCGTGCGAGATCATCACGCCCTTGGGCGTGCCGGTCGAGCCCGAGGTGTACTGCAGGAACGAGAGGGTGTCGGGTGTGAGCTCGGGCGCGCGCCAGCCGGCGCCGTCGTGCGCGCCGACGGCGTCGGTCGCGATGAGCGCGAGGCGCTCGAGCCCCGGCGTCGAGGCCAGGCCGACCTGCAGGAGCGGCGCGAGCTCGGTCTGCGTGCACAGCGCGGTCGGGCGGCAGTCGAGCGCGATGGCGGCGAAGCGCGGCCACTCCTCTGGCTTGCGCGGCGGGAACACCGGCACGGCGGTCGCCCCGGCGAGCTGGCAGCCGAGGAACGCGACGATGAACTCGAGCCCGGGCTTGTAGAGGAGGAGGACGCGGTCGCCCGCGCCGACCCTGCCGGCGCTGGCCAGCGCAACCGCCACGCCGCGCGCGGCGGCGACCAGCTCGCCGTAGGTCAGGCGTCGGGCGGCGTCGCGCTCGCCGTAGGTCAAAAAGGTGTACGCGGGGTCGTCGGGACGCACGGCCGCGCGCTCCAGGAGGATCTGGACCAGGCTCACGGCACCCTTTTCCCTACTCATGACCACACAGAGTTATGACGCGGCGCGGCAAGCTGTCAACAGAATATTTTCATCTGAAATTATGTGATACCCACTGCTTACAACGAAATTGAAGTAATTTAAAATACACTAATCAATAAAACAGGTAGGTTCGGTGACCACCTCTTGACACCGGGAGAACCTCCATCTACGACTGGTCTCGATGTCTAACGCAGTGCGTAACGTGTCGAGGCCGGGTGTTCCTCTGACCTTCCTGGCCTCCCTCGTGGCGTTCGCGGCCGCCGCTTGCCACACCGCTCCGGCAACGCCACCGCCGCCACTCCCGTCGGTCCTGACGACCACGGTGCAGGCCCGTCCCGAGCCTGTTTTGACGCGGCGCGGCGCGGTGACCGCGGGCGCGCGGCTGCGCCTGGGCTTCAACGCGGCGGGCGTGATCGCCAGTGTCGCGGTCGCGACCGGCGACGTCGTACGCGAGGGTCAGCCGGTCGCTCGCCTGAAGGACGGCGACGCGGCCGCCGGGCTGCGCGCCGCGCGCGCGAACCGGACACGCGCGCTGCGTGAGTACCGCGCCGCCGAATCGCTGGTCGCGTCGGGCGCCGCGTCGAAGAACCAGCGCGACGAGGCCAGCTCGGCGCTCGAGATCGCCGAGGCGAACGTCGCCGTGGCCGCCGAGGTGCTGGCGCAGCGTCAGCTCGCCTCGCCGATCGCCGGCACCGTGCTCGCTCGCGTCGCCGAGCCCGGCGAGGCCGTGGGCCCGGGCATGCCCGTGCTGGTGATCGAGAGCACCCGCCGCCTGGTCGTGAAGGTGGGCGTGAACGAGCGCGAGTACGCGCGCGTCACCGCGAACCAGCCGGCGACCCTGATGGCCGACGGCCACCCGGCCGCTTTCCCGGCCCTGGTGACCAGCATCGCGCCCGCGCCCGGCGACGACGGCCTATACGCCGTCGAGGTCACGCCGGTGGCGGGCCAGGAGCTACCGTTCCACCCCGGCACGCTCGTCACCGTGCGCTTCGGCGACGACGCCCAGCGGCCCGCGGTGCGCGTGCCGCTCGACGCCATCGTCTACCGTGACGACAAGCAGTGGGTGTTCGTCGTCGTGGTGGCCGCCGGCGGTGCGACGACCACGGCGGTGCTACGCGAGGTCTTCGTCGAGCGCTGGGACGGCAAGGACGGCCTGGTGCGCTCGACGCTCAAGAACGGCGATCAGATCGTCCGCGAGGGCGCGTACTTCCTCCAGGACGGCCAGGCCATCCGCGTGCTCGAGCCCGCGCCGGCCCCGCCGATCGCCGAGCTGAGCCAGAACTGATGCGTCGCCGGCAGGACCTGCCCCACGACCAGCTGGGCCTGCTGGGGCTCTCGCACGGAGCGATCCGGCACTGGCGGCTCCTGCTGCTCGGCGCGGTCGGGCTGCTGCTGGTGGCCGGCATGGCCTGGCGCAAGATCCCGCGCCTCGAGGACCCGCGCATCGAGCCGTCGCTGGTGTTCGTGACCATCCCGTACCCGGGTGCGTCGCCCGAGGACGTCGAGGCGCAGGTGGTCAAGCCGGTCGAGGACGAGCTCTTCGGCATGGACGGCGTCGAGTCGATCGACTCGCGCGCGCTGCCCGGCTACGCGCTCGTCACCCTGCGCTTCGAGGAGGGCACCGCCATGGAGAACGCCGCCGAGGCGGTGCGCGGCAAGGTGCTCGGCAAGCTCTCCGAGCTGCCCGCCGAGGTCAAGCAGCCGAGCGTCTCGCGCGCCAAGTCGTCCACGATCACCGCGCAGATGGTCGTGGTGCTCGCCGGCCACCGCGCCGACGGCGTGCTCACCGACGAGGCCAGGCGGCTCAAGGATCTGCTCGCCGGCGTCGACGGCGTGGCCAGCGTGACCCTGCGCGGCACGCGCACGCGCGCGGTGCGCATCCGCCTCGATCCGCTGCGCCTCGCGCGCTACCAGATGTCGGTCGAGCAGGTGGTCGAGCGCATCAAGCTGGCCAACGTCCGCATCCCCGGCGGCGAGCTCAAGGTCGGCAGCTACGCGACCATGCTCTCGGTCAACCACGAGCTCGAGCGCGCCGACCAGGTCGCGCGCATCACCGTGGGCGCCTCGGTCACACCCTCGGGCGGCACGCACACCGTCGCGCTGGGCGACGTCGCCGATCTGCGCAACGACTTCCGCAGCGCCAGCGAGCGCCTGCTCCAGGATGGCGCGCCCGCGGTCGGCCTCGAGATCCGCTTCCGCCCGCAGGAGAACGCGGTCGAGGTCGGCCAGCGCGTGCGCGCCGAGCTCGACGCCGAGGGCGCGCACCTGCCGCAGGGCACCCGGCTCTCCGTCGCCCACGATCAGCCGGGCTGGGTGCAGCACTCGCTGTCCGGCTTCCTCGAGAGCCTGGCCGAGGGCATCTTGCTGGTCATGCTCGTCATCACGCTGGGCATGGGCTGGCGCTCCGCGGCCGTGGTCGCGGTCGTGCTGCCGCTGTCCATCGCGGGCTCGGTGTTCGGCCTGTTCGTGCTCGGCTTCGCGCTCGAGCAGGTCTCGATCGCCGGGCTCATCGTCGCGCTGGGGCTGCTCGTCGACGACGCGGTCGTGGTCACCGAGTCGGTGCAGCTCATGCGCGATCGCGGCATCAGCGGTCTGCGCGCCGCGGTCGTGGGCACCGCGCGCGTCTTCTGGGCCAACAACGGCACCACCGCGGTCGCGTGCGCGTCGTTCATCCCGCTCTTCTTCATGGGCGGCGACACCGGCGCGTTCATCCGCGGCCTGCCCACCGCGGTCGTGCTCGCGCTCGTCACCTCGCTGCTGGTCGCGCAGCTGATCACGCCGTGGATCTCGACGCTCCTCCTGCGCGCGCCGCGGGGCGTGCCGGTGATCGCGGACGAGGCGGCCTTCGACCGCCACCAGGACCTGGGCGCGCAGCACGAAGAGAAGAACCTCGCGCTGCGCGCGCTCAAGCGCGCCTACCTCTGGTCCATCCCGTGGGTCGTGCGTCACCCCGCCAAGGTGGTCGCCGTCGCGACCGCCATGCTGGTCGGCGCCTTCCTGCTGCTGCCCCAGGTCGGCTTCCAGTTCTTCCCCAAGGCCGACAAGCCGGTGCTCTTCGTGACCGTCGAGCTGCCCCGTGGCACCGACGAGGCGGTGACCGCGCAGAAGCTCGCGCTGGTGACCGCCGAGCTGCGCAAGGATCCGGCGGTGCGCTCGACCTCGGCGGTGATCGGCGCGGCCTACCCGCAGATCTTCCTGGGCCGCGCGTCGCGCCCGATGAGCAGCGACTTCGGCGACATCCTGGTCGGCGTGGCGGGTGCGAGCGAGGGTGTCGCGACGCGGCTGCGCCAGCGGCTGGGCACGATCCCGGGCGTGCGCATCACCGTGGAGGAGCTCTACCACGGGCCGCCGGTGGCCCATCCCATCACGGTGCGCGTGCAGGGCGACGACTACGCGCAGCTGGTGCGCTACGCCGAGCAGATCAAGGCACGCCTGCGCGAGCTGCCCGGGACGGTGAACGTCTCCGATACGCTGAGCGACTCGATCCTCTTGACGCGCGTCGACATCGACGCCGATCGCGCGCTGCGCTTCGGCGTGACACCCGGGCAAATCGGCGGCGCGCTGCGCCTCGGCTACGGGGAGGACAAGCTGACCAGCTTCCGGGAAGGCGCTGACACGGTCGAGCTCGTGGTCGAGAGCGCGGAGGCGACGGTGGATGCGCTCGAACGCGTGGCCGAGACACCGGTGCCCGCCGCGGGCGGCCGCGCGGTGCCCGTGCTGGCTGTGGCCCAGGTCGGCCTCGAGCGCGGCTACGCCGAGCTGCGCCGGCACAACACGCGTCGCGTGGTCGATGTGACCGCCGACGTCGACGGCGGCACGCTGCCGTCCAAGGTGCTCGCCGGGCTGACCCCGACGCTGGCGGGCCTGGAGTGGCAGCGCGGCTACACGTACACGTTCGCGGGCGAGCAGGCCGAGACCGAGAAGAGCTTCCGCAACCTGGGCATCGCGGCCACCGCGACGCTCTTGCTCATCTTCGTGCTGCTCGTGCTCATGTTCGGCAGCCTGGTGCGCGCGACGATCGTGCTTTTGGCCGTGCCGTATGCGCTCATCGGCGCGATCGCCGGGCTGTACGTCACCGGCACGCCGTTCGGCTTCATGGCCTTCCTGGGGCTGATCGCGCTGATCGGCGTGTACGTGAACCACAAGATCTACTTCGTCGATCGGATGCAGGAGCTGATCGATCGCGGCATGGACTGGCGGCAGGCGATCACGCAGGCGGGGATCGATCGGCTGCGTCCGGTCGTGCTGACCGCGCTGACGGCGATCCTGGGGCTGTTGCCGCTGACGCTGGGCGGCGGGGTCTTCTGGGGCGCGTTCGGCTGGGTGAACATCTTCGGGCTCGCGATGTCGATCCCGCTGTCGTTGGTGCTGCTGCCGGCGTTGCTGACGATCGCGCAGCGGTGGCGGCGGACGCCCGCGGAGGCCTAACCCTGCCAACCACCGTGCTGACAAACGCCAACGGCCGTTGCTCGGACAGTTCGTAGCGTGCAGACGGTCGAACTGTCCGGCGCGCTACAGATCGTCCGCAGCGGCGCGGACCAAGTGGCCGAGATCGCGGGCGATCGGCCTGGCGCGGGCCTTGCTCTCCGATGCGATATGATGCCGGCGATCGTGAGCCAAGACAAAACCCAGCTCGCTGCACCCGGGGCGCGCGAGACGGGGCCGCTCTGCCTGCTGGTGGTCGGCGAGCAGCTGGTGGCGAGCCACCGGCTGCCCGAGATCGGCAAGGTCACGATCGGCCGGGCCGAGGACTGCGACGTGCCGATCGAGGCGCCCAAGGTGTCGCGCTCGCACGCGGTGCTGCACGTGCGCGCCGACGGCCTGCGGCTCGAGGATCTCGGCAGCACCAACGGTACCAAGGTGCGCGACACCTGGGTCGGCTCGGGCGAGACGGTCATCGTCGCGCCCGGCGACGTCATCGAGATCGGCAGCACGATCATCCTGATCCAGCGCACGACCGTGGGCGCCACGCCGCGCGCGCTGCAGAAGCACGGCTACTTCGAGGCGCGCGTGGGCGAGGAGTGCGCGCGCGCCGCCCGCACGGGCGCCACCTTCGCGGTCGGGCGCCTCGCGCTGCCGGCGAGCGCGCTGGTGGCGCCCGAGGCGCTCGCGCAGGTCGTGCTCGCGCGCTGCGACGTGGTCGCGAGCTACGGACCGGGCGAGCTCGAGCTGCTGATCGTCGACGGCGCGGCCGCGCAGGCGCCCGGCTGGCAGCGGCAGCTGATCGGCGCGCTGGCCGCGCTCGGCGTCGATGCGAGCATCGGCCTCGCGCTGTACCCGCGCGACGGCCGTGACGCGGATGCGTTGATCGCCGCGGCCGCGCCGTGGCGGGCCGCGCCGGCGGCCGCGGGCGCGGCCGCAGCGCGCCCGGTCAACGAGCCGCGCTGGGTGGTCGGCGACCCGACCATGCAGACGCTCTACCGGGTGATCGATCGGCTGGCCGCCGGGCAGATCGCCGTGCTGGTGCTGGGCGAGACCGGCGCCGGCAAGGAGCTCATCGCCGAGCGCATCCACGAGGCCTCGCCGCGGCGCGGCAAGCCGTTTCTGCGGCTCAACTGCGCCGCGCTGACCGAGACGCTCGCGGAGAGCGAGCTGTTCGGCCACGCCAAGGGCGCGTTCACCGACGCACGCCAGTACGATGGGCTCTTCCGCAAAGCAGAGGGCGGCACGTTCTTCCTCGACGAGATCGGCGAGATGCCGCTCGGGC
>JBKJOI010000534.1:0-5203 GCA_046595695.1 Haliangiales bacterium
CGACGTCGGTCAGGATCACCAGCGCGTCGGCGCGCACCAGGTTGCAGACGAGCGCCGCGAGACGGTCGTTGTCGCCGAACCTGATCTCGTCGGTGGCGACGGTGTCGTTCTCGTTCACGATGGGCACCGCGCCGTAGTCGAGCAGCGCCTGCAGCGCGTGCCGCGACGACAGGAAGCGCGAGCGATCGGTGACGTCATCGTGGGTGAGCAGCACCTGCCCGACCGCGACGTCGTGGACCGAGAAGGCGCGCTCCCAGTGCTGCATGAGCACGCCCTGGCCGACGGCGGCGCAGGCCTGCAGGCGCGGGATCTCGATGGGCCGCTGCGCGAGCTTGAGCACGTGCAGCCCGAGCGCGATCGCGCCCGACGACACCACCGTGACCTGCATGGACAGGCGCGTGCGCAGGGCGGCGATCTCGTCGGCGAGCGCCGCGGTGCGTCCCACCGGGCTGTCGCGCAGCAGGCGGCTGCCGATCTTGACCACCACGCGGCGCACCTGCGCGAGGCGTGCGCGATCCTCGCCGGGCGCCTGGCTCACGAGCCGGCAGTCCGCTTCTGGGTCTCGAACGCCGACACGATCTGGCTGACGAACTCGAGCCCGGCGGTGCTGACGCCCACGTCGACGGCGGCGGCGACCTTGCCGAGGAAGCCCTTCTCGTCGCCCGCGCTGGCGACCACGCCCTCGATCACCTCGACCGCCTCGGCCTCCGCCTCGCCCTCGCCCTGGTCGCCGCGCCCGCGCAGCTTCGACAGCAGCCCCGAGGACGCGATCTCGAGCACCTCGAGCGGCGCCCGGATCGCCGCCCGCCCCGAGGCGGCCAGGCCGCGCCGGAACAGCCGCGCCACGGTGCGGCCGCGCGAGGCGGCGAGCGCGGCGTCCATGTGGGCGCGCAGCGCCTTGCCGCCGGCCTCGTCGAGGCCGCCGCCCACGTGCATCCGCGAACAGTAGTGATCGAAGAGGGTCGCGACCGCGAAGGACTGCATGACCTCGTCGGCGCGGCGCGCCGCGGCGAACAGGATCAGCGCCTTCTTGAAGGAGCGCTTGACCAGGAACGGCAGCAGGCTCGCCGACGCCAGGCTCTTCCACGAGGGCGGCTGGCTCTTGCCGTCGGAGACCGCGCGCAGCGCCTCGGGCGAGACGTCGACCTGGCGCGCCTCGGCGATGCGGCGCAGCGTGCCGCGGCGGATCACCGCGGCCAGGTAGTCGTCGAGGATCGGCAGCGGGGTCATGCCGGCCAGCCCGGCCGCGAGCGAGCGCACGACGATGAGCCGGCGGTGCTCGGACAGGTGGTTGGACAGCCGCGCGAGCTCTTTGCTGGGGTTGCCTTGGTTCTCGGTGGTCATGGGGCGGCCTTGGCTCCAGCCTCGGGCACCGGACCGCGACGGGCCGCCGGCGCGATGCCGTGGAGCAGCTCCTCGCGATCCTCGAAGTCCCGGCTGCGTTGTGGGGTGTCGACCGACTCGGCCTCGCCGGGCGGGGCCACGGCGATGGCGCCGCCCACGTCGGTGACCTGGTGCGTGGCCTCGAGCGTCATCTCGTAAGTATGACCCTCGCGGACGAAGCTCACACGCGCGGTGATCGTGCCGGTGAGCGGCAGCCCGGTGGCCTTGTCGAGGGCGACCTCGCCGGCGAGCGCGAGCACGGTCGCGCTGGCGCGCCAGGCGTGCTGCGGCAGGGTCTCGCCGGCGGCCGCCACGGGCGCCGTTCGGTCGGCGAGCGCGAACGTGATCTTGTGCGCCGGACGGCCCGCGACCGTGACCGCGCCACCGTCGGTGAGGTCGGCTGCGCGCGCGACCAGATCGTAGTCGGCGCCGAGCGTCGCGAAGGTCTCGTCGAGCAGCCGCGCCGGCTCGTTCGGCTCGCCGGGTGCTCGACGGTGGAACTTGCCGTAGCCGGGGCGGATCCAGAGCGTGCCATCGACATGGAAGGCCTCGCGGCCGTAGTCCTTGGAGTTCTTCGCGACCAGGTGGAACGCGCCGCTTTCGGCCTGCTCGTACGACTCGGTGACGTCGAGGGCTTCCACCTGGGTGCCGGCCTCGGTGACGCGGATCTTGGACGTCGCCTGGAAGCGGTGCGCGCCCAGCGTGGCCGCGCTCGAGTGCGGCCGCAGCAGCGCGCGGCGCAGCTCGGCCGCGTCGGTGGCGGCGCGCGCGACGTCGATCTTCTCGGCGTGTGGCGCGGCCGTGTGCAGGAGCGGCGAGGGCTCGCCCGCCTGCGCCTTGCGCTTGCCGCAACCGGCCCCGGCGGCCGCCAGGGCGGCGATGCAGGCCGCCACGCAGAGTGCGGGCAGGATCACGGTCACGGTCGCAAGACGCACGCGCAGGTCATAGCTTTCTCGACCCGCTGCGTCAACCGCGCTACCGTCTCGGGGCCCACGCATGATCCCGTCGCCCGAGGACCTCGCCCTGGAAGCCTTCGCGCTCGGCCCCGGCGCCTACGCGTTCGCGTTCCTCTTCGGAGCGCTGTTCGGCAGCTTCGCCAACGTGTGCATCGTGCGCTTGCCGCTCGATATGTCGATCGTGAAGCCGCCGTCGCACTGCTTCGCCTGCCAGACGCCGGTGCGCTGGTACGACAACCTGCCGATCGTGTCGTACCTGATCTTGCGCGGGCGCTGCCGCCACTGCGGCGCCGGCTACTCGCCGCGCTACATGCTCGTCGAGGTCGCGACCGGGCTGCTGTTCGTCGCGACCTGGCACCTGTGCGTCGTCGGGCTGTGGCCCGAGGATCCGCTCGAGACGCGCATCGCGCGCTTCTGCATCTACGCGCTCTTCGAGCTCGTGCTGGTCGTGATCACGTTCATCGATCTGGATCACAAGCTCATCCTCGACAGGGTCACCTTCCCGGCGATCCCGGTGTTCTACGGCTTCGGCTGGCTGTTACGCGACGTGAGCTGGTCGGACCGGCTCATCGGCGTGGTCGTCGGCTACGGCCTGGTGCGCGCGATCGCCGACGGCTACTACTTCTTGACCAAGCGCGAGGGCATGGGCTATGGCGACGGCAAGCTGCTCGCCTTGATCGGCGCGCTGCTCGGCTGGCGCGCGGTGGTCTTCTCGCTGTTCGGCGGCGCCATGCTCGGCAGCGTGCTGGGGATCGCACTGCTCCTGCTCCAGCGCCGCGGAACGGGCGCCGCACCGCCTGCCGAGCCACCCGGCAACGCCCCGGCCGACGCCGCGGCGCCGGCCGAAATACCCTTGCGCCATGTGGAGATTCCCTTCGGGCCGTACCTCATCGCGGCGGCGCTCGTGTACCTCTTCCTGCAGCAGCAGATCGGCGTTCACATCGCCGAGCTCCTCACTCCACCGCCGAGCTGACGCCTCACTTTCGCCAGGTTCGAGGCGGTCTATTGTAACGGCCGCTACAGAGTCATTTCGGCGCGCGCCTTGATTCTCAACAACGATGAAGATTCTTTTCGCTACGTTCGACAGCCCCGACGGGTTCCTGTCACGGCTGAAGCTGGACGGGCTCGCCGCGGGCTCCGCGGGCAGGCTCTGCGTCGCCACCAAGGCGCGGTTCGAGCCCCGCGAGGCGGTCGTGCTCGAGATCGGCTTCCCCAGTCTGCCCAACCGCGTGCTCATGCGCGCGGTCTTCGCGGGTGCGACCGCGAGCGACGCCGACTTCGACATCGCACCCGGCGAGGATCACAAGCGCGACTTCCTGGTCGCCGTCGCCTCGGGGCGCGCGCAGGCCAAGGCGCTGGCGCGCAAGCACCGCCGCTTTCCGATGCGGCTGCCGGCGCGCTTCGTGGTGAATGGCCAGGACATGCCGCTGCGCGGCGACGCCGAGACCGACGAGCTCAGCGCCAAGGGCCTGTTCCTCAAGACCTCGCGCTCGCTGCCCGAGGGCGCGCGCGTGACCGTGGTGCTCGATCCCTGCGATGGCTCGGCGGAGATGGAGTTCTCCGGCCGCGTCGTGTACACGCGCAAGGAGGTCGACGAGGCGGGCGTCGGCGTGCAGTTCGACAAGCTCACCACCGACGATCGCAAGCGGCTGCGCCGGCTCATTCGCGACGTCAAGGTGTCCGGCCGCTTCGTGCAGTGGGAGGACTGAGCCCCGCCGAACGATGTTACGATGACCACCGATGAGCCCTGACCAGCAGGCGAGGGGATGACCTCGGGCTTCGCCGGGTTCTCGTTCACCGAGCGGCTGTCGGTCGACACCTTCGGTGAGACGTGGGCCGCGGTGGGGCCGGGCGGACGGCGCGCGCGCGTACGCCGCGTCGACCCGGGCCTCTCCTGCCACCACGCCTTCATGACCGCGCTGCTCGCCAGCGGCGAGCGGCTGGCCGAGATCCAGCACCCGAACGTGGTCGCGACCATCGCGATCGGCCGCGATCCCGAGGGCGGCCTGGTGGTCGTCCACGAGGAGCTCGAGGGTCCGGTCTCCCTGGCCTCGGTGCTCGCCGACGCGCGGCGCTCGGGCGTGCGCGCGTCGCCCGCGCTGGCGCTGCACATCGCGCGGCAGGTGGTGCGAGCGCTGGCGCGCGCGCACCACGCGCAGGTCGTTCACGGCGGCGTGCACCCGCGCAGCGTGCTCATCGACGCGCGTGGCGAGGTTCGTCTGGGCGACTTCGCGGTCGCGCGCGCGCTCGCCGCCGCCTCGGCCGAGGACGACTCGCTCTTGCGCGGGCTGCTCGGCTACGTCGCGCCCGAGCTGGCCCTGGGCGACCAGCCCGACGCGCGCTCCGACGTCTTCGCGGCGGGCGCGCTCTTGCACGAGCTCTACACCGGCGCGCCGCCGCCCGGGCTCATCGACGAGCCGCCCGCGCTCGTCGACGCCTGCGAGCGCGCGCTGCACACCGCCCGCGACATACGCTTCGCCGATGCCAGCGCGCTCATCCTGGCGCTCGACGCCGCGGCCGCGCAGCTCGGCCCCGAGCCCGGCCTGGCCGACGTCGCCCGCTTCGTTGCCGACTCGCACGGCGGCTCGAACCGCTCGCTCGAGGCCGCGACCGAGGACGTGCTCGCCGATCTCATCGGCGACCTCGGCCACGCCGAGGCGGACGCGCGCGACCACACGCCGCTGCCCGGGCCCGTGCCCATCGACCCCGACGAGACGCGCCCGTCGAGCAGCTGGATGGCGCGGCGCAGCACGCTGCCCGAGCCCGAGTTCCCCGAAGGCCCCACGAGCCGCGCCGCGGCGCCCGCCGCGGCTCGCGTCGGCGCGCGCCTCGCCCTGCCGCTGCCGCCCGATCCCGACTCGTCG
>JBKJOI010000541.1:0-6910 GCA_046595695.1 Haliangiales bacterium
GGGGGTGGTCTGGTGTCGGCCAACTGCGAGGGGCCGACCAAGTTCGTCGGGCCCGGATCGTTCGACGTCCAGATCGAAGGTAAGAACGTGCAGTTGCTCGGCGATCCCATGCTGAACAATTGCGGCCCGAGCGGCAGTCCGCCGAATGCCGCGACCATGACCGGCGTGATGCAACCGACGGGCGCCCTGCTCATCCTGTATGGCGACGACAAGCCCTGCGAGAAGTGCGAGAAGGTCCACGAGGGCATCCCGGCCACCAAGGCCATCAATGTTCAGCTGAACAAGTTCTACAAGAAGCTACAGCAGGCGGCCAAGGAGCAGGAGGCCAGGATCCAGAGGCTCTCGGTCGTGGAGCACGAGCGCAACTCCGAGGCGAAGCCGGTCGCGCGACTCCAGAAACAACTCCGAACTGGCCAGCCGCTGTCAGCCGAAGAGTCGGCGAGGATCGCTGCCTTCGAGGCGTCCAGGACCGAAGTCGCTGTTCTCCAGGCGTTCTTCAAGGGGAATGCGGTGCTGTCCCTCGATCCCGCCACGAAGACCTACTCTCGCGGCTACATGGTGGGTGTACTGATTTGCCAGTGCAAGGAGTCAGAGCCCATGAAGCTCTTCGCCAGCTCTGGCGCGGGCACCACGCCGGGCTTTGCGAAGTTGAATGGGTATCTCGGATTCACTCTCGTGCAAAGCTCACCTCCGGCGGCGACAGGGAAAGATCCGTCCAACTGGCAATGTGCGGCCCGACATCTCATGGAGAACCTGAAGGGTCACAAGCCAGGGCAGTTGAGCGAGCTCTGGTTCTACCCCGCCATTTCCGGGTTGAAGACCAAAGACGGGGCTGCCAAGGAGGTACCCGGTGTGACGGTCAAGTTTGGCGTCATGCGGGCGACCGGAAAAAAAACCGGCAAGCTGAAGACCACGAAGCGTACCTACAAGTCCGGCGACAAGGTGCCTTCCTGCAAGACATGCCAGGAACGTCTCGCGAAGAAGTGCTGCGGGAACGACAAGTGCAAGTGATGGAGGGTCGCTCATGAAAGCGCTGGTCAGCTTGCTCGAAACGTATCGTCCGGGCATCTCCGCGACCTTCAAACCCGCCGACGAGAGCGACATCGAACTGCTCGAGGAAACTGCGGGTCCCCTTCCGGGGGCGTACCTGCGCTTCCTGAGGATGATGGGGTCTGGCACCGGAGATCTGGAGCTGGACGATGGACAGGCCGACCTCGGGAGTATGGAGAACAGCTGGTCAGTCTACGACATCCTGGACTGGTTGAAGGATGCCAAGCACTCGCGCTATCTCTACATTGGGCAGGACAATAGCCCCAACAACATGGACTATTTTCTCGATCGCGCAGCGCCGCAGGGGAAAGACGACTGCATGGTCGTGCGCATGCCGCTCATCGATAGCTTCGATCCCGAGCATCGGGATCGAGCCCATGCCAGCCTGGAGGAATTCCTCTTCCACGAGGCATTCCGGACCATTCGGCTGCCGTTGCTCGCGCACCACCGGCGATTCCGGCAACCGTATCACACGCGCCGTCCGCAGCATTGCCAGGCGTCCGCTGTCAGCGCTCTGGCCGAAGAGCAGGGATTCCGGCGGATCCCTCCTGCGACCCGATGCGCGCTCTATGAGCGCGACAACGCCGCACTCCTGCTGTCCCAGCGCCTTGAGGATGAGGAGTTCGAATTCCTCCTGTCCGGCGACGAGAACACCGAGCTCGATCGACTCGCCAGGCTCTTCGTGGAGAAGGTCGGAGTGGAGGAAGATCCGGATTATTCGAGCCCCGTAGACGACGACGCAGACGACGACGCAGACGACGAGTGAATGCGGCCAGACCGACGACCTGCGATCCTCCCTGCAATGCTATTCGCGCGGTCCCATCCATTCTGGGCATCCGTCACGGCTCGATGAGCCGCAGCTCGAGCAGCCCGTGGCAGTGCAGCAACCGGAGGTCGTCGACGACGGAGCTCGCGTCGGGGAAGAGCTCGCGCAGGCGATCGCCGCGCGGCCAATGCGGCAGGAGTTGCTCGAGCCCGGTCCACATGGCGCTCTCCCGGACCTCGACCTCGTAGCCGGTGGCCGTCGCGGCCCGCCAGTCCCATCGCTGGCGTGCAGCATCCCACGGAACTCGGAACCACTTGTAGGGCTGCCGTCGAAGCCACTGGCGCGCTGCAGGCTCTTCATCGCGAGGGCACCATGCGACGGGGCTCCCCTCTGTGCCAGCAGGCGGGACTCGTAAAGCTGGGTCACGTGGCGATGCCGTCGACGCGGCCGAGGACGCGGAGTCCGGCAAGGACCAACGCGGCGACGAGATTACCGATGAGTTGCTGCGCAATCCGAGGACCCGGCTCGCGCGCATCAAGCAACTCCGTGCCGAGCTGGAAGCCGAAGCAGCCCAGCAACGCGAGGCCGCGGCGGAGCGGGACAACGACGACGACCCGCCACCGACAGGAGCCGGCGCGCTGCCGTCGCACCAGATCCCGATGGACAAGCAGGGCAAGCCGACGCCGAAGGCGCAGCGCAACTTCACCGACTCGGACAGCCGGATCATGAAAGCGGGCGGCGACTACGTACAAGCGTACAACTGCCAGGTTGCCGTGGACGACGCGCACCAGATCGTTGTCTCTCAGCTCGTCACCAACCAGCCGCCCGACGTCGAACACCTGCCTCCGGTGCTGGCAACCAAGGCGTCGACGTCCACATACCGACGGAGCGCTGGAGGCACGGCGAGGCGCCACCGCTGGTCCGCGCCGCGCGCCCACCGGCATGACCGTGAAGCAAGAGATGACCCGGAAGCTCAGGACGAGCAAGGGCGTGCCGCCCGGCCCCGTGATGTGTCCGCGCTGGACCAGGCCCAGGATCTGGAACTCTTCGGTGACCCGGGCTCGATACCCCGCGGCGATGGCGGCCTGCCCGCGCTGCGCGTCCCGCTCCAGTTGGCGGCGAAGCGCGAATCGGGAAAGTTGAGCCCATCCGAGACGCGCACGAACGCAAACTCGACGCCCGCGTTCCTCACCCGTGGCCAGTCGATCGCGCCCTGGTAGAAGGACACATCGACGCCGGTGAGGGTCGGGCCATCGGCGCAGCGACGCTGTCGCGCCGAGACCTCGAGCTCGTCGTGCTCGTCGTCGGCGGCGGCAAAGAGGTCGCCTGCGACAGCGTTGCCGGGCTCGATGTCCCCGACACAGCCGCTGCCGGTGGTGCCGATGAACGCTGCCACGAGGAAGATCTTCCGCATCGTGTCTCCTTGGGAAGGAATGCTTGCTGAGCGTGCACTGAAGCAAGCGGAGTGCCGCGGGCGCCCGGTGTCATCGCGGCCACTTGGCCCCTGCGCGCGAGCCAGGGTGCCCACGCCGATGTGCACATCCGCCTCGCCGCAGTGCGGATGCTAGGGCGGCCACTCCCACCCTGCATAAGCGCTCGTCGGCAGGAGGCGCTCGCGCGGTCGACGATCGCAAGGCCGCGGGCCAGGCTCCGGGTGCCGGCGGAACGGAGGCGCGCCTGCAGCTGTGTCACCGGTGTGTCGGTCGATGGCGCATCGTGGCCGGCGATCGGCCGCCCGGTGTGTCGGTCAGGCGGTGCCGCGGCCGGCAGGCGGTGCCGCAGACGGCCGGCGGCGCCGCGGCCGGCGGTGCCATGCGAGCAAACCGTGAGGACCATGCCCGGCGCGCCCTCCGTCGCGTCCCTGGCCGCCGCTCCGTCGGTGCGCAGCGATGAACGCAGGGCGACCGCTCGTATGCGCAGGTTGGGGTTTGTAGTCCGGGCGGCACTGGTATGCCGGTTGCACAGGTCCGGTCGAGCAAAGCCATCGCTCGCTGCGAGGCGAACTTCCCGTTCGCCTCGGCGCTTCCATTTCGAAGAGGACCAGATGTCGATACGAACTGCCAGAACGACGTACCCACTCGGAAGCATCCCGGCCCTGCTGCTGGCCGTCACGGGATGCATGGCCGAGGTCGGCGAGTCACAGCACGTGGACCCTGACGGGACCGACCCCATGGAGCCGCTCGCGGTCGAGCGGCAGGCGATCCTCGAGCCCTGTCCGGCGTCCGGCGCGACGATTGCCGTGACGCGAAGCATGACGCTCAATCCGTCGTGCAGCTACACGAACGTCAGGTTCGAGATCGGGCAGGAGGGCGTCGTGTTCGACTGCAATGGCGCCACGCTGAGAGCCCGCGCCTTCCCGGGTCTACCGGGGACCATTCCCGGCGTGCCTGCGGCGGTCACGGCGATCCAGGTTTTCGCCAGCAACGTCCTGGTCAAGGCCTGCAATATCGACGGCTACGGGAACGCACTGCTCGTCACGCCCAGCCAGCCCGCAGAGTTCGTATGGGGTCTCGAGGTGCCCGGCGTCAACGGCAGCGGGCCGTTCACCTGGGGCGACCTCGCGACCGCATGGCTCGGACAACCACCCTTCGACGTGGTCCCGGTCTGTCAACGGCACGAAGCTCTCGATACGCTGTTCGAACAGTTCCGGGCAGGTGGTACCCGCAATGTCCAGTTCAGCGACGTGCACATAACGAATGTCACAGGGAAGGGCCTGTATCTGTATGCCGTGGAACACGTCACGTTCAGTGATGGTTCCATCCAGGGCGTCGGTAGCTCCTCGTCCATCTACCTGGGCAGCCATTCCAAGCACATCGTCATTCGCGATTCAAGGTTCGACTCTCCCAACAATGACGCCATCCGGATAGACGCTTCTGCCAAGAACACCGTCGCGAACAACAGGTTCACCGGCGGCGGCATCATCGTCTTCAAGAACTGCTGGGAGCACAAGGAACTCCCGACCGAAGGTCCGCGCGCTCAACACGCTCACGGCAACGTCATCTCGGGCAACAGGTTCACGAACCCGAGAACGACCGACGACCGAGCCGAGGAACGGATCGCGGTGTGGATCGGTAGCCGCGCCTCGAGAAACCTGGGCAGCTGGAACTGCGGAGATCCGCTCTACCACCTCGAGATGCCCGACAAGGTGAAATTCTATCGCGACTACGCCGAGAACACCGTCGTCGAGAACAACATCTTCGAAAATGGCAGTCGCGTACGTGTCGAGGACGACGAGGCGAAGGTCCGTGGCAACAAGTTCAGCTATGGTGCGGCCGGGGAGCGGCCAGCTTCCTACATCTGGGTGGGCAGCTTCGCCCGCCAGGCGCGCGGTGAGCCGGTGGTCGGCACCATCGTCGCGAACAACACGTTCATGTCCGCGGCGCAGCAGATGAACGTCAGATTCTCCTTCGGATCGACGCCACCCGTGAAGGCGCCGGTGGGCTGGTTCGAGCATGCCGACGTGAACGGTGCATCGGGCTGGGTGCGCGATCCCGACCATCCGCAGGCCCCCGTCGCGGTGCTCGTCTACGTGGATGGTTGGCATGTTGCGAGTGGCGCGAGCAACCTCCTGCGTACCGACGTGAATGCCGCTGAGGGAGTTTGCGGGAACCACGGGTTCCACATTCCCTTCGACCTCGCGAGTTTCGGGTCCGGTACCCACGAGATCCGCGCGTACGGTATCGACGTGGACGGTCAGATCAACGGCGAGCTGAGCAACAGTCCGTTCCTGGTGTATGTCGCGCCCCCGGCGCCGACCGTCGTCGACTTCGTGAAGCACGGAAACAATGGCACGGTGCCGTGCGATACCTTCTGCGAGGGCGCTGACTGGGGCGAGGTAGGCGGCTGCGTGGGAGCCGTGCGCAGCGACATCGACCAGCGATTGACCTGCTCCACCACGCCTGGCTTGCTGGACGCAGGCCAGCTGACCTGCGAGTGCGTGCGAGGCTTCCTGAAGCACGGCAACAACGGCACGGTCTCGTGCAGCACGTATTGCGGAAGCGCGGTGTGGGGCGGCGGCACGGGGCGGTGCGTGGACGCCGTGCGATCCGACGACGGCCAACGACTCTCCTGTGAGGATGTGCCCGGCTTCCTGGGCGACCTCCAGCTGACTTGCCAGTGCGTTCCGTGATCCCGGGCAGCGGGGTGACGGCGTGGTTCCCGTGGGCGGGGAGCGCCCGCGGGCGCTGCGCTCAGCGCGCTAGCGCGGGGGCGGCCACTTCTTCCATCGACCCCGCCCGTCGTTCCACTTCGCCACCGGCGAGGGCCTCGTGAGCGTCACCCTCGGCGTGCTCGCGAGCTGGCTCGCGTCCACGGCGTAGCGTAGCGCTCGAACGCCGGGCGTTCCCGAGGCCCAACCGCCCGGATCCTCGAGCCATCTGCCAAAGTGTTCGCACCTGCGAACCTTTCGGCCCGGACGCCGACTACCTGAGTACTCCATGCAGGATTCCTCGCACCGCGATCGACCAGGCGCTCCTCTCTCCGCCCGTACGACGGAGCGAGAGGCGGCGTGTGCGGCGTGATGCGCGCCGCAGGTGGTGGGACTCCGTCTAGGAGCTGGTGACTCCTCGACGCCGGTACGCGTGGTTTCGCCGGGTTGCGGCCGCGCAGGTGCTGGCACGCCGCCTGCTCAAGTCCACGCCACCATGACCAAGAGACTCACCCTTCTCCTCGCGACCGCCGTCACCGGCGGGTCGATGCTCCTGACCCCCAGCCACGCCGCCGCCGACGTCACGCCGACCTACGTCGGCATCGGCACGGCCCTCAAGGGCGACAGCCAGAACCCCATGGTCGGCAGCGCGCCGCTCATGCAGCTGCCACTCGAGCTCGAGCTCGGGTGGCGCGTCGCCCCGGCGCTCGAGCTGCACCTAAACAGCGGGTTCGGCCGCACCGTGTCGCTGAACGAGGGCGGCGGCTTGTCGGCCGAGGCCCGCGCGGGTGCGCGCTGGGACTTCGTGCGGACCGAGCGCGTGCGCGTCGGCGTGGACCTCTCGCTCGGCTGGTCGCGGAACGTCTTCGAGCTGAAGCAGACGGAGACGACGACCGACGGCGTAGTCGCCGAGCCGTCGCTGCAGTTCGGTATCGCGCTCACCGACT
>JBKJOI010000592.1:0-15563 GCA_046595695.1 Haliangiales bacterium
GAACATGCGCGCGCGCAGCGCCATCACCGCCGCGACCGCGGCCGGCCAGTACGAGCAGTCGCTCGATCTCTCGCTGGAGATTCGGGATCGAACCCTCGCCCTGGGCGACCTCGCGCAGGCGGCCAACGAGTGTAACAACGTGGCGGAGTCGCAGCTCCAGCTCGGGCGGCCGCTGTCGGCGATCGAGGCCGCGACGCGCGGCGCGCAGCTCGCCGAGCGAGCCGGCGAAGGCGCGGTGCTGCGCTTCGCGCGCGTGCTGATCGGCGTGGCGATGGCCGAGAACGGGCAGCTCGACACCGGCGTGACCCTGTTGCGGCGCGAGGACGTCGGCATCGGCACGCCGGTGGTGCAGACCGACACGCAGGCCGCGCTGTCGTTCCTGCTCATCGAGCGCGACGGCGAGGGCGACGCCAGGGACGCGCTGCGCGTGGCCACGCAGGCGGTCGAGCGTGCGCGGGCCGTGGGCCTGCACCACTTCCTGACCACGCTTCTCTGCACGCAGGCGCGCGCGCAAGCGCGGCTGGGCGACGAGCGCGGCGCGCGCGCCACGCTCGAGCAGGCGCGCGCCGCGTTCGACGCGGGCGATGCGCTGTCCGAACGACACCTGGCGATCGCGATGGGCGAGATCCTCGCGCCCGGCGACGTGGCGCGTCGGACCTCGCTGGGCACGGCCCGCGCGCACCTGCTGCGCGACGCGGGCAACCGCGACGATCCGTTGGCGTACTGCACCGGCGTGAGGATCCACCGGCGCCTGCTCGAGATGACCGGCGGCGTGCCGCTGGATCTACCGCGCGCGCGCTGAGGCAGACGCATGGGGCACGCGGGCGCGGCTATTGCACGCTCCGCGTGCGTCACGCCATCGCGCTTCGCACGATTCGGTCCGCTGCGCATCCCGGCGTCCGCCGCGCGGCCGTGCTCTACTCGACGTCAGTCAGCGACTTGCGCGACACACCACGGCGCGGATCGCGCGCCGACTGGCAGGTGGTGCACAGCGTCGCATGGGGCAAGAGCTCCAGGCGACGCTGCGCGATGGGCTCCTCGCATTCTTCGCACATGCCGAAGTCCTCGGGGCTCTCGGCGAGCTTGCGCAGCGCGCGGTCGATGCGAGTTAGCTCCTCGGATTGCTTGCGGTTCTGGGTGGAGGCCAGGATCTGGAACATCTCGGTCAGCGCCTGCTCGTCCTCGTCGGCGACGCCCGCGGTGGACGCATCCTTGCGCGCGGGCTCGATCTTCTTCGGACCGGCGTCGAGCAGCAGGTCGCGCAGCTGTTGCAGGCGCACGCGGAAGGCTTCGCGGGTCTTCTCGGTCATCGCAAGGGCATGGTAGCGCGGATTGTCTATAATGCGCCGGTGCGGGGTGGCGTCGACTGATGCGGGACGGGCGCGTTTATCTGGCGGGTCTGGCGCAGCTGCACCTCGTGGCTGACGCCGAGGAGCGCCGTGGCGTGTGGCGGCAGGGCATGGCCGCGCTCGCGGCCGCGGCGACCGTTCGCGAGCCCGCGCCGCTCGAGGGCGTGCACCCCGAGGCACTGCTGCTGAGCGTGCGGGCCGCGCTCGAGCACCGCCTGCTCGCGGATCTCGACTGGCTGTCGCCGGCGGCGGCGAGCGTCGCGGTGTTCGAGCTGGCGAGCGCGCTGCCGAATGGCGTCGAGAGGCGCGAGCTGGGCCGCCAGACGCTGCGCTGGTTGCACGAGGGCGACGCCGGCACGTTCGTGGCCCTGGCGACCGCGCTCGCGCTGGCGTCCCGGCGGCCGCTGCACGGCGCGACGGTGCGTGCGCGCGTCGCCCTCGCGCTCGAGAGCCCGCCCGGCTCGGGCACCGGCGCCGACGCGCTGGCGCTGGCGCTGGTGTCGCGCCGCGACCTGGAGCGTGACTGGCTCGCCGGGCCGTCGACGGGATCGCTGCCGTCGCGGCGGCTGGCGGCGAAGCTGCTCGAGCGCGCGGCCCGCGAGGCGGCGCGCCGGCTCATCGACGGCGACGAGAGCGCGCTGGGCGTCTTCGCCCGCGACGGCGTGCGCGACGCCTGGCTGCGGCTGCTGGCCGATCGCGAATCGCTGGTCTGGCGGCACGTCGCGATCGCGCGCGGCCTGCTGGCGCACGCGCAGCCCAAGTTCGGCAGAGAGATCGAGCGCGACCTGTCACCCGCGCTCGATCCGACGCGTTGGCGGCGCGCGGCGGCATCCTTGTCGGCGACCATCGCCGCCGATCCCGTGGCGGCGCTCGCGCGCTGCCGCGGGCTGATCGCGAGCCCGATCGTCGCGCGCGACCCGGGTGTCGCGCGCGCGCTGATGCAGGGCCTCGCGGGCGTGCTGGCGGTCGAGCCCGAGGCGGCGGAGACGCTGGCGGCGGAGCTGATCTCGCCCGGTGGCCTGGAGGCCGTGGCCGCGCTGGTGGACCTGCGCCGCGAGCACGACAGCGCCGACGTCTGCAACGCGGCCATGCAGCTGGCCGCCGGCTGGCTCGACGCCGCGCTGCGCGCCGACGATCGCCGCGACGACGGCCGCACCGCGCTCCTGCAGACGCTGCGCGACGAGCTAGCGGCCGGCCCCGCGGGCGCCGAGGGACCGCTCGCGTCGCGGCTGCGCCAGGCGCGCGACGCGGTGCTCGCCGGCGATTCGCTCGCCGCGCTCGACGCCGCGCGCGACGCGGTCGCCATCGCCACCGACTCGCTCGAGACGCTCGCGCAGACCGGCGATGGTGACGCCGCCGATCGCCGCCACGCGTTCCGTTTGCTGCGCGAGCTCGACATGGGCCTGCTCGAGAGCGGCACGCTCGCGCAGGTGCTGGTGCTCGAGCAGCCGGCGATGACCACGACGCGCCGCACCATCCCAGCGGCGCTGGTGGGCAGCGAGCCGCCGCCCGATCTGCACGCGCTGCTCGAGCTACTCGAGGAGTGGCTGCTCGAGCGCGAGGGCGCGCCCGAGCCCGCCGGCCAGGTCGCGCACCAGGCCCTGCGTGTCGGTCGGCTGCGCGCGCTGGTCCGGCTCATGGACGCCGAGACCCGCACCGGCGAGGAGGCCAGCGCGCCGCGCCGCGAGCGCCGCCTGCGCACCGCGCGCGCCCTGCTCGCTCGCTGCAGCGCCGACCGCTCGCCGCTGCGCCGCGCCGCCTGGGCCGCGCTCATCCGCGCCTGGGATGGCCTCTTGCGCGACGAGGTCGTCGAGCTCTCCGACATGCTCATCGGCCTGACCACGCAGACGCCCGCCGACGAGGACTTCCACGTGCTGCGCGAGGCCACCATGCTCCCCGACGTGGAGCGCGTGTTCCACAGCTACGTCGAGGCCGCGCGCGCCACCGCGCAGGCGCTCGCCGCGGTCGACGACGGGGGCCGCGCGCGCGCCGCGGTGGCCGCGCTGTTGCGGCTCGCGCGCAGCCTGCCGCCGGCGACCTCGGCGCGCGTCGAGGCGCTGCGCTCGGGCATCCTGCGCACCGCGCGCGCGCTCGAGCTGTGCGCCGACGCGCGCTCGCTCGAGGGCCTGCACGTCGAGGCCATGGATCGCCTCGAGGCGGCCGCCCAGCAGCTGGCCCACCTGGTCGCCGGCGCGGCCCGACGCCTCGGCCACGAGAAGCGCGACGCCACCCACGTGCCCGCGTCGGGCTCGTCGGTGCGCCTGGTCCGCTTCGCCATCGAGCGCGCGGTGCGCGGCGCCCCCGGCAGCCCCGCCGACGAGATCGACGCCGCGGTCGCCATCCTGCGCGCGGAGCTCCTGCCCGCGGTCGCCGACGCCGTGGCCGCCGCGCTGGCGCGCCTGGCCCGCCTGCCGGTGCGTGGTGCCGCCACCCTGGTGGACGAGCCACGCGCCGCGCCGCCCGCAGAGCCCACGCTGCCCGCCTGGCTGCCCCCCGGGCGCACCATCGGCGGCTTCTACCTCCTGCGCCCCATCGGCACCGGCGCGGGCGGCTCGGTGTTCGTCGCCAGCCGCGCCGACGAGCGCCACGACGACAACGCCGAGCACTTCGCGCTCAAGGTGCCCGACTACGACGGCGGTGCCGCGCGCAACCTCTCGGAGGAGGAGTTCGAGAGCCTGTTCCGCGAGGAAGCACGCGCGCTGCTCGCGCTGCCGCGCCACACCAACATCGCCAACTTCGTCACCTTCGACGCGGGCGCGCGGCCCAAGCCCATCCTGGTCATGGAGCTCGTGCAGGGCCCCACGCTCGAGCACATCCTGCAAGGCGCGGCGCTCGACATGCGCGGCGCGATCGCGGTCATCGACGGCATCGCCGCCGGGCTCGCGGCCATGCACGAGTGGCGCGTCGCCCACCTCGACGTCAAGCCGGCGAACATCATCCTGCGCGCCGATCCGCGCGGCGACGACGGGCCCGACGGCCGAGACGGACGCGGCGCGCGCGGCGAAACCCGCGGCGACATGCGTGGCGTGCCGCGCTCCGCCAGCCCCGTGCCGGTGCTGGTCGACTTCGGGCTCGCCGGTCGCAAGCTGCGCCCGGGCTGCGGCAGCCCGCACTACGGCGCGCCCGAGGTGTGGAGCCAGAAGCTCGCCGACGCCACGACCGCGCCGTTCGGCGCCGACGTCTACGCGTTCTGCTGCCTGGCCTACGAGCTGCTCACCGGCCAGGTCATGGTCACCGGCGAGACCGTGATCGCGGTGGTCGCGTCGCACCTGTCCGGGCAGGCGGGCGCCGGCGCGCTCGGCCGGCTGGCCAAGCAGAAGGGCCTGGCGCCGCTCGCCGAGCTGTTCGCCGCCTGCCTGGCGCGCGATCCCACGCGGCGTCCGCCCATGGCCAAGGTGCGCGCGGGCATCGCGAGCATCGCGCTGGCCTTGCGCGAGCGCACCTGGCCGCTGCCGGCGTAGGCGCTCAGCGCGCGGCGGCCGCCACCGGCCCGATGTGCTGCGGGTTGCCGCCCCACATGTGCCAGCCGTCGAGCGACGAGTCAGCGACGTCAGCGCGATCACGGTGCCATCCGTGGTCGTCGCGTAGACCCAGCCCTCGGCCACGACCGGCTCGGCGACGATCGTCTTCTTCAGGTCGTACGCCCACGGGGTGTAGCCGGTGTCGACGTCGAGACCGAAGATCTGCCCGCCGCGCGTCGACACCACCACCTGCGCGCCCGCGAGCGCGACGGTGCCGAGCGAGCGCTTGTCCTCGCCCGCCGCCCAGCGCCGCTTCCACAGCGCCGCACCGCTCACCGGATCCGAGGCCTGCACGAAGCCGCCCATGGCCTCGTACTTCACGCCGCCCAGCACGACCGGTCGCGAGCCCTCGAACGCCCACACCTTCTTCCAGTCGTTCATGTCGGTCGGCACGTCGGCGAGGTACGCAGCCGCCACGCTGCCGTGCTCGTCGATCACCTGTCCGTCGGCGGTCGACACGACGACCTGCTGCTCGGCATTCTTGCCGCGGCGGGCCACGTACAGCCGATCGCCGTCGATCCACGGCGCCGAGGTCGCGCCCAGCGCCTTGCTCCAGAACGGCTTGCCGCTCTCGCGCTGGAAGCGGTAGACGCGCCCGTTGAGGTTGGTCGCGTAGACCGAGTCGCCGTGCACGATCGGCGCGGCGAGCAGCTCGGTGCCGACCGAGCGCGACCACACGGTGTGGCCGTTCGCGACCTTGTACGCGGTCAGGCAGCCGCCCTGCGCGCACGGGTGCGCCTTCCGCAGGCGCCGCTTCGGCGTCGACGCGACCGTCGAGAGGCTTCTTGCTGGGCGGAGGCGCGGCGACGACCATGGGCTCGCGCGCGACGTCGGCGTCGCCGTTTGCGCGCCTGGGACGTGGTCATGAGACCTCCTGCCTGGCTCGATACGCGCGAGCGGGGCGAGAGATCTAGACAACCGCGGCGGTCAACGGTTCCGCGCTGCGTCAGCTATCGCGGTGTCAGCTGCGCGGTTCTGTCAGCTCGCGCGATGCAGCTTGGCGCGCTGCGCGGGCGGCGCCATCGGATCCATCGCGTCGAAGAAGCGCGCACGCACCGTCTCGTCGATGCCGAGGCGCGCGAGCCACATCAGGAAGTACCGATCGAGGGCCGCGGCGCGCGGGTGGGTCGCACGGTGGTGCGCGACGAAGTCTTTGTAGTTCTGCAGCTTGTCGGCGCGCAGCATGTCGTGCACCTCGAGCAGCGGGCCGAGCGGGATGTCCTCGGGGCGCTCGATCGTGCGTGACGACAACGTCGCGCCCGCGATGTGGCGGTATTCCATCGCCAGCACCAGCACCTGCGGATCGGCGGTCATCTCGGCCGAGTGCATGTAGTAGCGCGCCAGCGCGGCGTCGTCCTGGACGAGCGGGTGGATGCAGAAGGCGCGTCGCGCGCGCTCGCTCGCGCCCAGCATCGCGAGCACCGCGAGACCTTCGTCGATGTGGTTCATGTACGGAACGCCGCTGCGCGCCGTGCGCCGGTCGCCGTACTGCTCGGAGATCACGCGGTACTCGTAGCCCTCGATGTAGCTCGCGACCACCTCGTAGCGGACGTTGTGCTGATCGAGGTAGCGCTCGAGATCGCTGTCGGGCGTGGTCACCACCGGTGTGGCGCGCGTGCGCAGGAGGTGCTCGGCGAACAGGCCGCGGCGGCGCTGCGAGCGGTAGACATAGATCGACTGGAAGCGCTCGCCTTGCGGGGAGCGCGCGAAGCTGCGCACGCCCCACTCCACCCCGTCCTGTACCAGCCGCTCGGCGCCCGGCTCGGCCTTCCAGCCGTCCACCAGCGCCTGGCGGGTTCGCGCCTCCAGGTAACCCACGGCCGCGTCGAAATCATCGGCATCGAGGGGGAACCGCACCATGGTCTGAGTGTAGCTGACCGCGTGGAAACGCTAGCCGCGCCGCGCGCGAGCGGGCGCCGAGCCCCGCGCGCGCGCGCACGCCACGCCGCGCCGCGTCGTCGTCGCGTCCGTCCGAAGTCCCTGGAAACACGAGCATCCCGGCAGCGCGGCGGGATCGGGTAACGTCCGCGCATGGCCCTCGTCTCCCGCCGCCGATTCCAGAAGCCGCTGCGCCGCCTGGCCATGGCCACGCAGAACGCGCTCGAGGTCATCCGGTTCGGCCGCCTGACCGCGCCCTACGGGGCGCCCTTCGACATCGTCTTCGAGGACGCGATCTACAAGCTGCGCCGCTACCAGGGCGCGCCCGCGCCGCGCGAGGGCGGCCGGCCGCCCATCCTGCTGGTGCCGCCGCTCATGGTCGCGTCGGAGGTCTACGACATCGCGCCCGAGATCAGCGCGGTCGCGACCATGGTGCGCGAGGGCGTCGACGTCTGGCTGGTCGACTTCGGCGCGCCCGAGCGGCAGGAGGGCGGCATGAGCCGCACCCTCGACGATCACGTGCTCGCGGTCTCGCAGGCGATCGATCGCGTGCGAGCGGCGAGCGGCCGCGACGTGCACCTGGCCGGCTACTCGCAGGGCGGCATGTTCGCGTACCAGGCAGCGGCGCTGCGGCGCGGCGAAGGCCTGGCCTCGGTCATCACGTTCGGCGCGCCGGTCGATATCCACCAGAACATCCCGACCCTGAACGACGCGGTCGCCGAGCGCCTCATCGGCGGCCTGCGCACGGCGCTGGCGCTGCCGCTCGAGGGCACCAAGGGCCTGCCCGGGTTCCTGACCTCGACCGCCTTCAAGCTGCTATCGGCGCGCAAGGAAGTCGGCCAGTTCGTCGACTTCGTGCGCAAGCTGCACGACCGCGGCGCGCTCGAGCGCCGCGAGGCCAAGCGGCTGTTCCTGCGCGGGCAGGGCTTCGTGGCCTGGCCGGGGCCCGCGCTGCGCAAGTTCGTCGACGAGGTCATCGTGGCCAACCGGATGGTCGCCGGCGGCATGGTGATCGACGGGCGGCCGGTGACGCTCGCCGACATCCGCTGCCCGATCCTGTGCTTCGTCGGCCTGCGCGACGAGATGGCCCGCCCCGAGGCGGTGCGCGCCATCCGCGAGGCTGCGCCACACGCCGAGATCTTCGACGTGCCGGTCAAGGCCGGCCATTTCGGCCTGGTGGTCGGCTCGGGCGCGCTCGGCGTCACCTGGCCTACGGTGATCCAGTGGCTGGCGTGGCGCGACGGCCAGGGCCCGCGGCCCGCGGTGCTGGCCACCGATCATCCGGTGCCCACGCTGGTCAGCGACGAAGACGAGGAGAGCGCCTTCGAGGATCTGCAGCTCGACCTCGAGCTGCTCTCCGACGTCGTCTACAAGGCGGCGAGCGCGGTCTGGCACCGCGTCGAGGATCGCGCACGCGACCTGGTCGACTCGATCGACCGCGTGCGCTACCAGGTGCCACGGCTCGAGCGGCTGCGCTCCATGGTGCCCGACACGCGCGTCAGCATCGCGCTCGCGCTCGCCGAGCAAGCCGCGGCCGCGCCCGACGGCACCTTCTTCCTGTGGAAGGGCCGCGCGTTCAGCTACAAGGACGCCGACCAGCGGGTGAACGCGGTCGTGCGTGGTCTGATCGCGTGCGACATCCGGCCCGGCCAGCAGATCGGCGTGCTCATGCACGGCCGGCCGAGCTACCTGACGCTGGTCACCGCACTGTCGCGGCTCGGCGCCATCGCCGTGCTGCTCTCGCCCGACGCCTCCGACACGTCGCTCGGCCGCGTGCTGGCCGGGCTCGAGCTCTCGGCCGTGGTCACGGATCCCGAGCACGCCGCGCGCGTGCGCACGCTCTTCCCCGGCGCGGTGTTCGCGCTCGGCGGCGGCGCCGAGACGCGCACGCTCGAGGTCGGCATCGTCGACATGGAGGCTATCAACCCCGAGGCGGTGAAGCTGCCCTCCTGGTACCAGCCCAACCCGGGGCGCGCCGGTGAGCTGGCGATGATCATCGTCGCGGCCGGACGCGCCGGCGAGGCGCGGCTGTCGCGCGTGACCAACCACCGCTGGGCGTTCTCGGCGTACGGCGCCGCGGCGAGCTGCACGCTGACCGCCAAGGACACCGTGTACTGCTGCCTGCCGCTGCACCACGCGGCCGGCTCGATGGTGTCGGCGGGCGCGGCGCTGGTGTCGGGCGCACGGCTCGCGCTCGCGGATCGCTTCGATCCCGAGACCTTCTGGACCGAGGTGCGGCGCTACGGCGCCACCGTCGTCTTCTACGCGGGCGAGATGTGCCGCGCGCTCGTCGACGCCCCGCACGCGCGCGGCGAGGTCAACCACCCGGTCCGGCTGTTCGCCGGCAGCGGCCTGCGCGCCGACGTGTGGCGCCGGCTGGGCGAGCGCTTCGGCGCCGCCGGTGTGATCGAGTTCTACGCGTCGACCGAGACCAACGCGGTGCTCGCGAACGTCTCGGGCGAGAAGATCGGCGCGCTCGGACGACCCATTCCGGGCTCCTCGGAGCTCGCGGTCGTCGAGCACGACGCGCGCGCCGACAGCTTCACGCGCGATGGCGACGGCTGGTGCGTGCGCGTGGGCGCGCGCCGCGCCGGCATGCTGCTCGCGCGCCTCGACACGCCCGGGCACGCGCCGCTGAAACGCGTGCTACGCGGCGCCTTCGCGACCGGCGACGCCTGGTACATCACCGGCGACCTGCTGCGCCAGGACGACGACGGCGACTACTGGTACGTCGAGCGCGCCGCCGATCTCATCCGCACCCCCGAGGGCGTCGTCGCGCCGCGCGAGCTGGAAGACGCGCTCTACAAGATACCCTCGGTGACGCTCGCAGTCGCCTACGGCCTGACCACGCCCGCCGGCCTGGAAGTCCCCGCCGCCGCGGTCGTCCTGCGCGCCGGCGCCAGCCTCGCCGACGACGAGCTGCGCGTCGCGCTCGCCGAGCTTCCGTTGCACGCCCGTCCGCACGTCGTCCGGGTCGTTGCGAGCATCCCGATGACCGAGGGCTTCCGCCCCTTGCGCACCGCCCCACCACCCGGGGGACAGGATCTACCCACATGACAATTTGATATTGTCGGTCGGCGGATGCCGTCGGCCCGCGGCGGGTGGGGCTTGGGGCTACTAAGTTGAGTTAGTTGCGCTCGTAGACGTAGACGACGTTGTCCGAGAAGCCGGTGACGACGATCTCGTTGATGCCGTCGCCATCGAGGTCGATGACGACCATGCCGCCCGCCTGCTCGATCCCGGTGTCGAGCTTGTGCGTGAGCCAGGTGCCCACGCCCGTCTGCTCCAGCCAGTAGACGTCCGGGTCGCCGTCGCCCGAGACGACGAGATCGATGTCGCTATCGCCGTCGATGTCACCGTGCCCGAAGATGCCGGGCGCACCCATCGGCGCCATCTGGCTGCCCGGCAGCGAGACGATGCCGGTCGAGATCTGGTGCTTCGTCCACGGCTGCCCGCGATCCGTGGGCAGGTCGAAGACGAACACCGCCGACTCCTGCGGATCGGGCGGGACCTTCGCGGTGTTCGTATGGTTCGCGCCGACCGCGTGCAGCACGCCGTCGCCGTAGAGGTCGTCGACGAACGACATCTGGATGGACGGCCCGCTGTCGGAGTTGATGGCGTGCTTGGTGAATGACATCGCGTCGTTCTCCCACCACGCG
This sequence comes from Haliangiales bacterium, assembly GCA_046595695.1. GTDB lineage: Bacteria > Myxococcota_A > Polyangia > Haliangiales > SHYZ01 > JBKJOI01. Next base: position 10,408 of record JBKJOI010000592.1, read on the forward strand.
AACGACCCGCCGGCGACGAAGAACTCGGCGCTCGCGATGTCCAGATCTCCATCGCCGTCGACGTCGAGGACGCGCGGGAAGCTGCCGCCGCCGTTGCCGACCATCCGCGAGCTGGTCTCGAAGCGATCCGCGGTCGCGGTGCCCTTGTACCACTGCGTCTCGGCGCGGGTCATGCCCATGCCCGCGAACGCCTGCTCCTCGCCGGTCGTGACCAGGTCGCGCTTGTCGTCGCCATCGAGATCGACGAGCACGACGTGGTGGTAGAAGAGCGACTGTCCAGACTTTATCGTGTGCTTGATCCAGCCCTGCGCGGTCTGCTCGTACCAGGCCAGCGCGCCACACGGCGCCGCGCCCGGGATGAAGATGACGCCACAGACCAGGAAGCCCGAGGGCACAACCACGTCGAGGTCGCCGTCACCATCGACGTCGTCGACGGTGGTCTGGTTGGGGAAGATCACGTTTGCCGTCGTCGGGATCAGGCTCTCCTTGGTCCAGGACGCGAGCGTCGCGCCGCGGTGGAAGACGTTGACCTCGCCCGAGGGGATCGCGAAGCCCGCCATCTGGCCGAACGACGAGACCACGAGATCAAGGCGGTCGTCGTCGTCGACGTCGGCGACCGACACAAAGGCCGGTCCGTTCGCGGCCATGTCGACGGTGTGCCGGGTGAAGGTCACCGAGGGCGTCGGGCCCGCATCCGCGGGCGATGCATCGGCAGCGAGCGGCGCGTCGGGCGTGACGCCCGAGTCGGGGCCCGGGCTCGCGTCGACGGCCGGGTTGTCGTCGTCACCTCCGGTGCCGCTGTCGTCGCATGCGACGACGAGAGGCCCGGTGGCGAGGAGTACCGAAAGAAAGATTCGTCCGAACGGTTGCTGGCGCATCCACTTCCCTCCCTTGCTCGAGGAACGGCGCCGAAGTACCACGTGGTTAGAAATAGTTGCAAGTCGAACTCTTGACTTACGACAACACCCCTTGCTAAGCCTTCGAAACAAGTTCAGTTTTCGCTTATCGATGGACGAAGCCAAAAAGCTGTTTTAGGAGTGGTACTTACTAAATGTACCAACATTCCAACAATACAACGCCCGGCCAGCGCAGGTCGCCCAGCGGCCGACTCCTGACCACCGATGGAGCGCGGAGATGATCAGCAAGGGCTACGTGACGACCCCGTTCGGGCAGGTCCATTTCCGCGCCGCCGGGGTGCGCCGCCCGGACCGCACGCCGCTCGTGCTGCTCCACCAGACCGCGAGCTCCTCGGCGATGTACGAGCACCTGATGCGGCGGCTCGCTGGGGACTACTTCTGCTTCGCCCCCGACACGCCCGGCTTCGGCGGCACCGAGGCGCTTGTCGAGCGCGGCAGCATCGCGCGCTACGCCGAGGTCATCGTCTCGGCGCTGCGCCGGCTCGAGATCGATCGCTGCTGGCTGTTCGGGCACCACTCCGGTGCGTCGATCGCCGTACAGATCGCGCACGATCACCCCGCGCTCGTGCGCAAGCTCGCCCTCTCCGGCCCGCCCTACCTCACCAAGCAGCAGATCGAGCAGCTCGTTCCGGGCGTCAGCCCGGTGCGCCTCGACGAGGACGGTGGCCACCTCCTGGCAGTCTGGAAGCGGATCCGCGCCAAGGATCCCGACGCGCCGATCGAGCTCAGCCACCGCGAGGCGGTCCTCAACCTGCTCGCCGGCGTGCGCTACCCCGAGGCCTACGACGCGGTCTTCGCCCACGACCTGGCCGGACAGCTCACCGCGCTCGCGCACGAGACGCTGGTCCTGGCCGGCGCGCACGACACCATCCGCGCCAGCGCCGAGCCCGCGTCGCGCCTGCTCAGCCACGGCACGTTGCGCCTGTTCCCCGTCGGCGGCACGTACATCTGCGACCGCGAGCCCGAGGTCGTCGCCGACGCCCTGCGCGAGTTCTTCCACCCCGGAGCCGAGGCATGACCGCCGGGCTCCGTTCCGCCTACCCAGGAGTCGAGACATGACCGCAAGTGACGTCCGATCCGTAGCCGAACGCCTGGCGCAGAGCGCGCCCGTCGACGTGAGCCGCGTCCACGAGACCATCCAGCGGTACATGCGCGGCCTCGCCGAGCGGCTGTACGCGGCCTTCCCGGTGACGCCCCACCCGCTCGCGGCGCCCTTCGCGTCGTACGCGAGCGCCGACGGCAACATGAGCGGCAACCTGCGCGCGTTCACCGGCGCCCAGCTCGACTGGGTCATCGACTCGTCGATCGGCAGCACCAAGTTCGGCTTCTGCAACCACCACCTGACCATCTGGCTGCCGCCGTCGCTCAAGGTGCCGCACCTGGCGTTCGCGATCGGCACCATCCCGCAGCTGTTCGTGTTCTGCGACCTGGTGCCGCGCGCGGACCTCTGGGTCGACACCGAGTCGCTCGATCGCTACCACGCCCGCTTCAACCAGCGCCGGCTCGACGTCGCCGCCGACGCACGCTTCTCGCCGTTCGTCTCCAAGGAGATCTACATCCGCGGGGCGCTCTCGCCGGTGGGCCTGTGCCTGCAGGCCGAGGTCACCGACACCAACCTCGCGCTCGCCTTCGAGTGGTGCCAGCAGACGCTGACGCAGTGGATCGAGTGGGTCAAGGCGGCGCCGCTGGTGCCCGAGGCCGAGCGCGCGGCGCTGGCCGCTCGCGATCGGCTGGTGCGCGACACGATCTGCCTCCGCGATCCCGCGAACGTCGTCGCCGAGCGCGTGCTCGGCGTCGAGATGACCGAGCGCCTCGTGAACGTCCTGCGCGGCGTGGGAAGGGAAGCCAAGTGACGACAACGGCGGCAATGACGACGACCACCAGGACCTACGGCCCGCGCAGCGAGCGCCCCTACCAGTGCTTCATGGGCAAGTGGGAAGGCCTCTGCAAGACCTTCAGCGACCGCGGCGAGTTCCTCGAGGCCTCCGCGGTGCACATGGACGTGTACTGGATCGACGACGTCACCTGGCACCTGCACGAGCACTTCGAGAAGCTCTACGGGGTCGGCGAGACCGTCTTCCACAGCGACATCCGCGTCGACGGCAAGTACTGCCACGGCGAGAACGCGATGGTGCGCCTGCACGGCACCGAGCTGACCCCGTTCAACTACGTGTTCACGATCGAGAGCGAAGTCTCCAAGACCACGGTCTACAACAACCACTACTTCGTCGATCCCGACACGCGACGCATCCTGACCCACAAGGTCCGCGACGGAAAGACGCACATCTTCCAGATCCAGGACTTCGTGCGGGTGGTGCGACCGTGATCGCCACCGACGGTCGCCACGAGCGGTGGCGCAGCGGGCGGCGGGCCGCCGTGATCGTCCCGACGGCCGCCACGAGCGGCGTCGCTTCGGGCTGGGGGCGGCCGTGATTGTCCAGAGCGCGGCGCCCGGGCAGCGGCCCCGCGTGATCGACCAGCTCGAGCACACGCGGCTCGCCGGCCACTTCGCCGCGGCGTGGGGCAACGCCGTCTTCGCGCCGCTCGCGCCGCTCGCGCTCATGGAGTACCTGGTCGAGCACCACGACGAGGGCTGGGACCTCGTCGACGCCGAGGTCGGGCGCGACGCCGAGACCGGCCTGCCCTGGAATCTGGTCAAGACGCCGCTGCCCCAGGTGATCAAGAGCGGCGCGCGCGGACCCGACCTGAACGAGCGACACCACCCGTTCTGCGGCCTGCTCTCGAGCATGCACACCTACGGGCTCTACCACGGGCGCTACGGCCTCACCGACAAGGTGTTCGTCCACCTGGTGCCGGCGGAGCACCGCCCGGCGGTCGACGACCTGCTGGCGCGCGAGCTCGGCCGCCAGGTGCGGCTCAAGGCGAGCCTGGCCGCCGACCCAGCGACCGCGCCGTGGGTCGAGGAGCCGGCGCTCTTCCACAACTACAAGCTGCTGCAGTTCTTCGACACGCTCGCGCTCTACTTCAATTGCGTGCACGAGCCGGCGCGCGGGACCGCCACGTTCCCCAACGTGCCGCGGCGCCTCGGCGACGACGTGACGGTCGAGGTCACGCGGGTCGAGGCCGGCGTGTACCGGGTGGCGCCCTACCCGTTCAGCGTCGACGAGCTCGAGATCGCCTGCGCCTACCGCGCGCTCGCGCCGCAGCCCGCGGGCGTCGACATGCCGACCACGCTCGCCGGGACGCCGGTCGAGCTCGAGACCGTGAGGCTTCGCGCATGAGCGCCGCGTTCTGCGGGCTGGGCGAGTGGCGCGGCACCGCCGAGGTCTACGGCGGCGACGGTCGCTTCCTCGGCAACGCCGTCGACCAGCGACACGCGCGCACCGAGATCGACGAGCGGCGCATCCGCATCGACCTCTCCTTCATCGGGCCGTTCAAGTTCTCCGGGCACTATCTCATCGACGACCGCGGCAGCCACCGCGTCTACCAGGGGCCGGCGAACCTCGGGCTCGCCGAGGCGGTGGGCGAGAACCTCGTCGACGCCGACAACTACTGGCCGGCGGTCGGCCTCAGCCAGCGCTTCTTTCTGATGGTGCTGCCCGGCGGGAACAAGCAACTGTCGCTGGCGCTGCTCTCGCGCGGCGAGCGGCTGGTCTACGCGGTCGTGGGCGAGAACGACAAGGTGCAGGCGTGCAGCCTCGGCGACGCACCCGCGACGCCCACGGCGCCCAGCTTCGTCGACGGCGCCTCGTGCGACCTCGCGCACGACCCGGCCGCGGGACGCGGCGCGTTGCTCGTGCATCGCGCCGGCACGTGGCGCGGGACGCTCGCGCTGTTCACCGGCGCGCCGCTCGCCCCGACCGGGCACGCCGACTACGAGGAGACCGTCGAGACCGTCGACGCCACGCGGCTGCGCGTGCGCGTCGCCGGCGGCGGGTTCGCGCCCGAGCCGGCGCGCATCGATCTGACCACCGACGGCTGGAGCGCGTGGTCGAGCGCCGGCGCCATGGTCGGCAGCTACCACCTCGTCGGCGGCAGGGCGCTCGCCGGCACCTTCCACCGGGTCGGCGACGAGCTGCGCGTGTGGCGCCGCGAGGTCGTGAGCCACGACGGCACGACCAAGGCCGTGGTCCACAACTGGTACCGCGGCGGCGCGCGGGTGGGCGTGCAGCACGGCGTGCTCAAGCTCGAGGCCAGGTAGCGGCGTGAGCTTCGTGGGCGCCTGGCGCGTGCGTGAGTACGTCTTCGCCCCGAGCGGCGCGGCCCTCGGCACCATCG
>JBKJOI010000803.1:0-5717 GCA_046595695.1 Haliangiales bacterium
CGTCGGTGACGTAGGCCGGGCGCGGCGGGTGCAGCGGGCGCGGCGCTCGCCACGCTCAGCTGACGCGGACTACTGCAGCTTCACCGACGCGCACTTCTCGATCGCGGTGCCGTCGGGGCGGCGCGCGCACAGCCGCGCCTCGTCACGAAGAACCTCGACCAGCACGTAGTGGTACTCGCTGGCGATCGCCTGCATGCCGTCCGCCGTCTTGCACTTCTTCTTGCCGGGGACGCCGCAGCGCGGCTTGTAGAGCGACGCTCCGCCACCGCCCGAGACCACGTAGGTGAGCTTGCCGACACGGCCGCGCTGGTAGAGGTGATCGTGGCCGCTGAAGATCACCGCGACGCGGTGCTTCTCGAGCACGGGCACGTACTGCTCACGCGCGGTGTCGCTGCCACCGTGCGCGCCGCGCGACCACGGGCCGTGGTGGCAGACCGCGAAGATCGCGCGCACGCCACGCGCGCGCGCGGCCGCCAGGTCGGCATCGAGCCAGGCGAGCTGCGCGGCGTCGTCATAGCGGTTCGAGTCGAGCATGACCACGTGCACGTCGGCGACGTCGAAGCCGTACCAGGCGGCGCCCTCGGGGCGGCCGGCGGGCGCGGCGGGGAGCGCAAAGATGTCCTCGAGGTGGCGCAGGCCCGCGGCGGCGCCGACATCGTGGTTGCCGATCGCGGGGTACACGCAGAAGCGCGCCAGCACCGCGGCGGCGATGTCGAAGTAGCGCTGCCAGTCGGCCTCGTCGGTGCCGCGCATGACCATGTCGCCGCTGGTGAGGATGAAGTCGGGCGCCTCGGCGGCGACCGCGGCGAGCACGCGCGCGTGCGCCTCGTGGCCGGAGCGGACGTCGCCGTAGACGACGAAGCGGATCGGCTCGCCCGCGCGCGGCGCGGTGTGGAAGGCGTGGTCGGCCGAGACCCCGTCGGGCGTGACGACCTGGTAGTGGATCTCGGCGTCGTGCGGCAGGTCGCGCAGGTAGAAGACGTGGCGCACGCCGCGCGGCGAGGCGAGCCGCGTCGTGTACGACGATGCCGCGGTGCCCCAGCGCAGCTCACCGGCGACCGGCGCATCGGTCTCGAAGACGACGGTCGCCTCGGCGGCGCCGACGCGCTGCACGATTGGCCCGCGCACGAGGCGCACGTGCTCGGCGCCGACGAGCTCGAAGTCGATCGCGGGCGCGGTGCGCGCGGCGTGCGGGCGGACCTCGAGCTCGAGCAGGTTGTCGCCGGCGCGTAGCAGGTTGCCCTGGGCGCCGGGCGTCGCCTGCGACTCGACGTAGAAGGTCTCCCACTCGGGGCCGCGCGTGCGCTGCGCGAAGCCGGCGAGCGCGACGTCGTCGCGCAGGTTGCGGCGCGCGATCTCGACGCCGTTCAGGCGAACGATGAGGCCGTCGCGGTAGCGCACGCGCAGGCGCAGCACGCGCACCCGGGCGGCCTCGGCGCCGGCGCGGAAGGCGCGCCGCACGTGCAGCGCTGCGACGCGCTCGCCAGGCGTGGGCGCGAGCACCGTGACCGGGGCGGGCGAGTCGCTCGCCGCGCCGAAGGGCGCGGTGCCGCTCCGCCACGCGAGCCGCGCGGGGCCAGCGGGCATGGCTGGCGCCGCGCCCTCTGCCGCGCCCTCTGCCGCGCCCTCTGCCGTGCCCTCTGCCGCGCCCTCCACGGCCCCGGGCGCCACGATGACCGTGGTGCCCGCGACGCCCCCGGGTGCCCCGCCGAACGCCGCGCCCGGCCCGCGCGCACGCGCGACCGCGAGCGCCGCGAGCGCCGCCGGGCCCACGAGCCGCGTCGTACGCGGCGCGGTGGCGACGACGTACTCCGCCGTGCCGCCCGCGCTCACGTAAGAGTACTCCGCCGCGTGCGCAACGCGCGGGCACACCCCGGCCCACAGGCCCAGGGCAATCATCCCGGCGAGCGCACACCGCATCCGATCCAGTATGTCGGACCGGCGACGGAAGTTCAGTTTTTCGGAAACCGAATCACGACGGGGAGATGCGGACCGAAAGTAAGATCCTGTACACCGTCCCCGAAAGTAAGACTCAGTCCTTCTTGGACTTGGCGGGCGCCTTCTTGGCAGGCGCCGACTTGGCGGCGGCCTTCTTGGCGGGGGCGGCCTTGGCCGACTTGGCGGCGGTCTTGGCCGCCGCAGCGCCCTTGGCCGCGGAGCCGGGAGCGCCCTTGCCGCGCGCCTTGTTGGACAGCGACTTGGCGAGGTCGAGCAGGCGCGCCGGCGAGTACTGCCCGAGGCGCTTCGCGTAATCGGCGTCCTTGGCGCGGCCGAGCGCGTCGGCGACGACCTGGCTCAGCTTCTCCTTGGTGCCGTACTTCTCCTTCACGGTCTCGGCGACCGCGAGGATACGGAGCAGCTTCTGGTTCGAGACCACGCGAAGGCGCTCCTTGATCTCGTCAGCGCCCTCCTCGCCCTTCTCGATGAGACCCACCAGCTTGTCGACGAGCTTTTCTTTGCCACCGTGCGTCTCGTTGACGACCTGCAGGGGGCTCTTGTTTCCACTCATGGCGTAGCTCCTTTGTTGCCTAGCTCTTGGTCCCCGGACGGGGACTTGCGATCCAGTAGCGTTTCCAGCTTGGCGAGCTCCTCGGCGTCCAGCATCAGCGTGACGACGAAGACCTTGCCGCGTATCTCGGATTTGATCTTGTTGACGATGGGGCCCATCGAATACGCCTGGGCCACGATCGAGAACTGCGCGAGCTGCTTCTGCACCACGTCCAGCAGCGCCTTGGCGTCGGCCGCACTGGCCATCTCGAGTGCGAGCTCGAGCGCCATGCCGGTGCCCAGCTCGACGTGGCCCCAGATCGCCGACGCCGGCTGCTGGACGTTGCCGCCAGCCGCGCCGACCAGGCCCTTGCCGACCTCGGGCGGGACCTTGCCCGCGCCCCACAGCGCGGCGCGCGCGTCGGTCTGACCGATGAGGCGCATCATCTCGGCGTCGCCCTTGATCTTGGGCGCCTTCGGGTCGCGCGCGCGGCGCAGCAGCGCCTCGCTGTCGGCGAGGATGATGACGTCCTTGGCGCCGAAGGTGAACGCGACGTCGGCCGCGCCCTCGGCGTTCTTGACCAGGTAGATGGTCATGCCACCGTCGGTCTTCTTCTCCAGCGCGCCGCCCTTGTCGACGAGCGCGCCCTCGACGCAGGTCGCGATCGCGGCCTCGTCGAAGCGACCCTTGGCGACCAGCACGACCTCGCGCGCCGCGGTCGCGCCGAGCAGCCCGACCAGCACGGTGTCGAGATCCTTGGCCGCGTCGAGCTTGCAGCGCAGCTGCAGCTCGGCGAGCCGCGTGGCCAGCCCGGCGTCGCGCGCGAGCATCTGCGCGAACGCGCGCTTCACCAGCGGCGACGCGGCCAGGCGCGGCACGTTGGCGCCGACGACGACGCGCGCGTCGGCGGGCAGCGCGTCCAGACCCTCGACCGACGCTGCGGCCTCGACGCGCGCGGCTTGCTCCTTGGCGGCGTCCTTCTTCTTGCCGCCGCAGCCGCTGACGAGCGCCGTCGGAGTGAGCGCGCACGCGAGCGCGCACACCGTCGCGACGAGCGCGGAGGAGCGAGCAGAGCGAGCGCGATCAGCAATGCGGGTCATGAAAGAAAACGGTGCTTTATAGGTGGAGGCCGGAGAGCTGTCAAGTGCCGGTGGTCGGCTTGACGCTTCGCGTCACACTGGTACCATTTCGGCATGGCCGTCGCCAGCGTCCTGGAGTTCGTCGCGCGCATGCGCCGGGGCCGGGTTCAGCAGGAACCGCAACTTCGATGCGTTCGCGCACGCTGACGGCGACGGCGCGCGCGCCCGCCGCATCTGGCGCTACCTGCAGTCGCTCGAGAAGGACCTCACCCAGGTCGCGACGCGAATCGGCGAGGGCGTGCAGCTACGCGTGGAGGTCCGCGAAGCAGGCGGGCGGCGCATCACCATCTCGGTGCCCGAGGGGCGGATCCGGCGCATCGCGGTCGTGAGCGCCGAAGAGTACGAGCTCTTGCGTGAGCATCCGGACGCGCGCGCGGTGCTCGACCGCGCCGAGTCCTGAGCCTTCGCGAGGCGCGAAGGTCGAAGGTGTCAGGTCCGAGATCGCACCGGCGGCGCTAGCGCCGTGAGCGCCGGGACCCGGCTAGCTAGGCCGCCGCCTGGGTCTCGCCGACTTCCTTTTGATAGAAGATCGTGATCGTGAGGCAGTGAAACTCACGATCCGACGACTGCGTGACGATCTTGTCGATGATCTTCGACGTCGGATTGTCGCGGATCCATCGCGTCACCTGCTCCCCCAGGTCCTCGCGCTCACGAGCCTTCGTCGCCGAGAACACCTTCACGCCAGTAAAGTTCACGACCCGCTCCTTATCAAGAGGACGCGCTCATGCTGCGCGCGCCTCACGATAGTAGCGGCCTGAGAATTCCAGTCAACGACTAAAATTACGTACATACTGGAATTTCGAATGTGTTTGCCGTCACGTGTGATCCACTCGAAACAGCCCGAGAAACCCTGGCTATGGCCTCTATCCGCGCTGGAACCGGGCCGGATCTGGGAAAGCATCAGCGCGTCCTTGACGCACCGCGGGTGCTCATGTAGAGATCCACCCTTCTGTAACTGGTCAGAATCTCGCAGGAGGCAGCGTTTTGGATATCTTGCTCGGTCGGCCCCTCGAGGTCGAAGTTCGCGACAGCCTTGAAAAGGCGATGAAGATCCTCAAGCAGAAGATGTCGAAGGAAGGCATTCTGCAGGAGGTCAAGCGCCGTCGCTTCTACGAGAAGCCCAGCGTCAAGAAGAAGCGCAAGATGCGCGAGGCGCGCAAGCGTCGCCGTCGCGAGATGAAGCGCCGCACGACGCCCAAGTAGCTCGGTCCTTCGACCTACAAGAAAAGAATCGCCGAACGAAAAAGGCGCCCCGCGGGGCGCCTTTTCGTCGTCCTGCCTTCGGTGGGAAGCGGGTTCGCGGGTCGAGCGGCGTCTGGTTGCGCTCCGCGCTCTTACGCATCGCGCTTCGCGCGATGCGGTCCGCTGCGCGGCTCGGCGTCCCCTGCTCGGCCGCGCTCAGCTCAATCTTGCTTCCACTGGATCTCGATGCCCTCGTCCTCGCCGACGTGCGGGCGGATGAGCGCGAGCAGCTGCTCGTCGGCGCCTTCCTCGGCGAGCACATCGAGGGTGTCGCGATCGATGTAGTAGTCGCGATCCTCCTCGGACTCTTCCTCGAGCAGGTCGACCAGGGTCTGCAGCTGCGCGGGCGTGATCTCGCCCAGCAGCGTGCCGCTGTCCTTGTTGTAGAGGCGAATGGCCATGGCGCATGTTAATCACGAACCATGGAATGGGTCGAGTTGACGTTGCCCGCGGGTCCGCTGGCGGAAGAGATCGCCGCGATCCTCGTGACCGTGGAGCCGGTGTTCGCCGAGGGCGCCGAGATCCGCGGCGAGGACATCGTGCTCTACGCGCCGGCTGACGCCGCCCCTGGCGTCGCCGACGCGATGCGCGCGGCCGCCGTGAAGCTGGCCGCGCAGGGCTTCGAGCTGGATCCCGCCACGCTGCGCATCGCGCCCGCGCCGCCCGAGGACGAGTGGCGCGACGCGTGGAAGCGCTACTTCCATATCAAGCGCTTCGGCCAGCGCATCGTGATCGTGCCGAGCTGGGAGCGCGAGTCGTACGTGCCGCAGGACGGCGACGTGCTGCTCGATCTCGATCCCGGGCGCGCGTTCGGCACCGGCGCGCACGCGTCGACGCGGCTGTGCCTG
>JBKJOI010000843.1:0-3452 GCA_046595695.1 Haliangiales bacterium
GCGGTGGCGAAGAACGAGTTCGCCGCCGTGATGACCTCGTCGCCGGGACCGACGCCGAGCGCGCGCAGCGCGAGCAGCAGCGCATCGGTCCCGGCGACGAGGTCATCACGGCGGCGAACTCGTTCTTCGCCACCGCCGAGGCCATCGCGCTCGCCGGCGCCACGCCGGTATTCGCCGACGTCGACGACGCCACGCTGCTCCTCGATCCCGCCCAGGTCGCGCGCGCCGTCGGCGCAAAGACGCGCGCGATCATCCCGGTGCACCTCTACGGCCAGTGCGCCGACGTCGAGGCCATCCGCGCGGCGGCGCCCGGCCTGCCCATCCTCGAGGACAGCTGCCAGGCGCACGGCGCGACCCGCCACGGCCGGCGCGCCGGCTCGCTGGGTGAGGCCGCGGCGTTCTCGTTCTACCCGACCAAGAACCTGGGCGCGCTGGGCGAGGGCGGGGCGATCACGACCTCCGACGCCCAGCTGGCCGCCGCGGTGCGCTCGCTGCGCGATCACGGCCAGACCGAGAAGCACGTGCACCAGGTCATCGGCTATAACGCCCGGCTCGACTCGCTGCAGTGCGCCGCGCTCTCGGTGCGCCTGCGTCACCTCGACGCCGCCGGGGCGGCGCGCCGCCAGGTCGCCGCCGCGTACCGCGAGGCGCTCGCGGGCCTGGCGTCGTCGGGGCGCGTGCGCTTCGTCGACGAGGCGCCCGGCAACACGCACGTCTACCACCTGTTCGTCGTGCGCGTGGCCGAGCGCGAGCGCGTGAAGGCCGTGCTGCACGAGGCGGGCATCGACACCGCGATCCACTACCCGACGCCGATCCACCGCCAGCCCGCGTTCGCGTCGCTCGGCCTGGGCGCGGGCAGCTTCCCGGTGGTCGAACGGGCCGCAGCGGACATCCTGTCCTTGCCCATGTACCCCGAGCTGCCGCTCGCGTCGGTGGCGCGGGTCGCCGAGGCGCTCGGCAAGGCGCTGGCGTGAGCGCGCCGTGCCGCTTCCAGAGCATCGCGCCCGACGTGCAGCTCGGTGAGGGCGTGGTGCTGAACGAGTTCGTCAACCTGTACGGCTGCACCATCGGCGCGGGCACCAAGATCGGCACCTTCGTCGAGGTCCAGCGCGGCGCGACCATCGGCGCCAGCTGCAAGATCTCGAGCCACTCCTTCGTGTGCTCGGGCGTCTCCATCGGCGACGGGGTGTTCGTCGGTCACGGCGTCATGTTCATCAACGATCGCGACCCGCGCGCCACACGCGAGGACGGCACGCTGGCGGGCCCGGACGACTGGACCGAGGTGCCCACGCGCGTCGAGGACGGCGCCTCGATCGGCTCGAACGCGACCATCCTGTGCGGGATCACCATCGGCAAGCACGCGCTGGTCGGCGCCGGCAGCGTGGTCACCAGGGACGTGCCCGCGGGCGCGGTCGTCGCCGGCAACCCGGCGCGCGTCTTGCGGACGAGTCGCTAGCCAGCGGCTCGTGAGACAGCTCGACGCCATCGCGGAGGAGTGACGCCCTGCGGGGCCGCGGGCCCGAGGTACTGGGACCACCTTCGCGCAGCCGGTCCAGTGTGCGACGCGCAAGGGCGGCTGGCACCAACAGCACCGCTTCGTCGTCGGCTACTTCGACGCCGACGACCGCGCCGACATCCTCGCCATCTGGGATGACGGCGGCTGGAACACGTTCACCATGCGTCTCTCCACCGGCTTCGGCTTCGCGGACCCCCAGCACTGGGCCGCGCGCAAGGGCGCCTGGGAGAACGACACGCGCTGGCTCGCCGGCGACTTCGATGGCAACGGGCTCACCGACGTCGCGGGGGCCAGGAACGACGCGATCGCCACCTCGGTCGCCGTGTGGCCGTCGAGCGGCGCCGGCTTCCCGGCCCACACCCAGTGGGCGACGCGCGACGGTAGCTGGTCCGGCACCGAGGTATGGACGGCGGGCGACTTCGACGGCAACGGTCGCGACGACCTCGCCGCCGTGTGGAACAGCGGCGTCAGCACCATCGCCGTTCGCAGCTCCAACGGCGCGTCCTTCACCGCGTCGCAGTGGATGCAGAACGCGGGCGGCTGGAGCACCGAGACCGTGTGGTGCTCCGGCCGGTTCACCCCGATCTAAATTCTGCAACCGATGGGCGGAGTCGAACCGCCGACCTACGGTTCACGAGACCGTTGCTCTGCCTCCGAGGTGAGGGCGGCGCGTTCCCCGACCGCGCGCAACACCAGAGCCGCGGATGGCGCGCTCGGTGGCGTTGTTTTCGAGCGGACGCCCGGATCGTCGACGCTCTCGACCATCGGGCGCTGCAGCGGCCGCTCGTGGTTGGCACATCACGGGCCTGGCGAAACCGGCTGCGCCGCCTCGGCAGCAGCCGCAGCGCGTGCGTAGGCATCGCGGCTCGTGACCGCATGGGCGGGCAACTCCTCGCTGTCGGGAAACATCGCAAAGATCCTCTCCTGGACGCGCAAGGCTTCGGCCGGGCGGTCGAGATGGTAGAGCGCGATCGCCCGCGCCTCGAGACAGCGAACACAGAAGCGGGCGCGGGCAAGGCCGCGGTCAGCGAAGGCGATGGCGAGCTGCGGGCGGTGGCGAAGGGCATAGTAGTAGGCGATCGTCGCGAGCTCGGTGGCGGTGTGAGCGGTACGCAGCAGCCTCCGGACGGACGGCTCGAGGCGCTCGAGCGAGGCGAGTGGCTCCTTCTCGAGTCCGGTCGCGCCAGCGGGGACGACCAGCTCGATTCCGATCCGGACCACGCCGAGCCAGCCGCGCGCATCGTCCGGCTCCAGCTCCGTGTACTCCAGCATCTCGCGCTCCGCGGCCGTGGGACCGCCGGCGGCGCCAAAGCGGTAGGCGAAGGCTCCGCGCCAGAAGGCGAGGCCGGTCCACGCAGGATCCTCGGCGGCCGCGAGCGCGAGCTGCTCGCGAACGGGCGCGAGCTGCGCAGCCGTCGGTTCACCATCGCCGCGCGCGATGCGCCATATCTGCAGCTCCGCCCACAGCGCATGGATCTCACCGGCGCGCAGCCGGCGACTGGTCGGCGCCGAGACCGCCCCGACCTCGTAGGTTGCCGTCCAGAGCCGGATCTCGCTGCGGTTCTCGAAGTGCGCAAACTCGTCGCGTAGCGTGACGATCGATGGGTGCATCGTGGCCGCCCACGCCGCCGCCGCGGGTTCGCCACCTGCAACGCGTACGAGAAACCCGCGAAACGCGACGGTTCGCGCCTCGTCACCGCTGAGCAGCAGGTGAACGAGCTTCCAGGAGTGATAGTGCCGCTGCTTGTCGTCGTCTCGGTCTGTGAGGAGGTCGTCGACGATGGTGCCGCGCTCGTTCCACTTGCGACGCTCGGAGAACTCGATCTCTCGCACGGTGGGCAGGCCTCCGACCAGCACGCGATCCGCCTCGATGGTCACGGTCGAGAAGTACTCGGCGAGGCCTTCGTTCAGCCACTGGGGTGGCCACCCCAGGTAG
>JBKJOI010000947.1:0-7456 GCA_046595695.1 Haliangiales bacterium
GCTCGTCGTCGACGACGACGACTCGTCGCTGCGGCTGATCGCGACGCAGCTCGAGCCGCTCCAGACCGAGCTGCGCACGGCCGGCGATGGGCTCACCGCCGTGGCGCTCGCACGCGAGTTCGTCCCTGACCTCATCGTGCTCGACCTCGACCTCCCGGGAGCCGACGGGTTCCAGGTGGTGGACGTGCTGCGACAGGGCAGCCTGCGCACCACCGCGCTACTCGTCTACACCGTCCGCGACCTCACCAGCACTGACCGGCGCGCGCTGAGCCTCGGGCAGACGCGTCACCTCACCAAGACGCGGACGACCAGCGCCGAGCTGCTGACGGCAGCGAGCGAGTTGCTCGGGGGCGTTGCGTCACCGGCAAGGTCCAGCCGATGAGCAACCCGCCCGAGGCGGAGCGCGAGCTCGCCGAGGCCATCTTGGCGCTCGGCGTCGAGTTCGCCCGAGACCTGCCACGTCGCATCGACGCGGTCGCAACGGCGATCGCATGGCACCGCCGCCACCCCGATGACCCGACCGCCGCGCAGCAGCTCGAGCAGCTGGTCCACAAGCTGTGTGGTACGGCGGGCTCCTATGGGTTCAATGAGGTTTCTGTCGCTGCAGGCGCCATCGAGGAGGCCCTCGTCGAGGCCAGGCGCTCGGGAGGCGCCCCTGCCCAGCTCGACGTGGATGCGCTCCAGATCGCGGCCACCGCGGCGGCGGAGGGGCAGCCCGCACCACCCGTGCGCGCCCCGGCATGGCACGAGCCCACGCGCGAGGCCTCCCGGCTCGCCTTATTGATCCTGGATCCGGATCCCGCGAGTCGCGCCGCGCTTGCCAGCCTGACCGAAGCGAGCGGCCTGCGCGCCCTGGCCTGCGCCGACGCCCCGAGCGCGCTCGCGCTGGCGCGCGAGGAGCATCCGGTGGCTGCCGTGATCGACACCGGATCGTCGGCGGGGGACGCGGCCTTCGGCCTCGCCAGCACACTCCGCGCCGAGGCGGGAGCTCCAATGCTGCCCATCGCGTACGTCTCCAGCGATCCTACGTTCGAGTCGCGGATCGGCGCGGCAGCGACCCCCGGCGCCATCCATATGGAGCGGCCGGTGAGCGCCGAGGCGTTCGCGCTGGTCGTGAACGAGATGCTCGCCAGCCGGCTGAGCGCGGCGCGAGGCCGCCCGGGCCGGGTGCTCATCTGCGACGACGACGAGGCCTTTGCGCGCCTCATCGCATGCCCGCTCAAGTTCGCCGGCTACGAGGTGACGATGGTCCACAGCGCGCGCGCGCTGCTCGCGACGCTCGAGGAGGCACGTGCCGATCTCGTCCTGCTCGACGTCGAGCTCCCTGATCTGTCTGGCTTCGACATCTGTCGCGTCCTGCGCGCCACGCCTCGATGGCGAGATATCCCGGTGATGTTCCTGACCGGCTACGCCGGGATCGCGCCCCGGATGGAGGCATTCCGCTTGGGCGCCGATGATTTTCTCGGCAAGTCAGTCACCAACGAAGAGCTGCTGGCCCGCGTGGCCGCTCGCCTCCAGCGCGCGCGCGAGCTCCGCGAACGCGCCGATCGGGACCCGTTGACGGGGCTGCCGACGCGACGCGCGTTCGAGGAGCAGGGCGCGGCGCGCCTCGCCGAGGCGCGCCGGCACGGGCGGCCGCTCTCGGTGGCCTTGATCGATCTCGATCACCTCAAGACCATCAACGACAAGATGGGCCACGCCGCGGGTGACCGAGCCCTCCTCGCGCTCGCCGCCGCGCTCGGGCGCGCGCTACGACTCGAGGACGTCCGGGCCCGCTGGGGTGGGGACGAGTTCGTCGCCGTGTGCGTGGGTGCGACCGCGGCCGAGGCGCACCAGGCGCTCGAGCGCGCCCGCGAGGTACTCGCCCAGCTGCGCGCCGGGCATCATGAAGGCGAGCTCTCGTTCAGCGAGGGCGTGGCCAGCTTCCCCGAAGACGGCGAGAGTCTCGACGCCCTGCTGCAGCTCGCCGACCAGCGCCTCTACGAACGCCGGCGTGACCGCCGAGCGAAGGTTCACTGATCGCGATGGCGGCCGATCTTCGCAAGAGCTTTGCCCCCCAGGACGCGTAGACCGGAGACCGGATGAAGCCACCAGCGACACCGACCAGCGAGCCGGAGCGCCTTCGCGCCCTCGCCGCGTACGAGATCCTCGACACCGCAGCCGAGCCGAGCTTCGACGGCCTCGTCGCGATCGCAGCTCACATGCTCGACGTCCCCATCGCCCTCGTCTCCATCGTCGACGAGACGCGACAATGGTTCAAGGCACGCCACGGACTCGACGTGGCCGAGACGCCGCGCGTGATCTCGTTCTGCGGTCACGTCGTCGCCGACGGCGAGACCCTGGTCGTCCCCGATACCGCGCTCGACGACCGGTTCCGCGACAACCCGCTGGTGACGGGAGGGCCGCGCATCCGCTTCTACGCCGGGACACCCTTGCGTACCCCCGAGGGCCACGTGCTCGGCACGCTGTGCGCCATCGACCGCGAGCCGCGCGTGCTCGATGACAGGCAGCGTGCGGTGCTCGAGCTCCTGGGCAAGCAGGTCGAGAACCAGCTCGAGCGGCACCGGGAGCACCGGCGCCTGGAGGCCCAGTCCGCCCGCCTCGCCACGCAAGAACACTTCTTCCAGCTGACCACCGACCTCTTGTGCACCGCGAGCGCCGACCTGCACTTCGTCGACCTCAACTCGGCCTGGGAGCAGGTCCTGGGCTGGACACCGGACGAGCTGCGCGCACGCCCGTTCACCACGTTCGTGCATCCCGGCGACCTGGCGGCGACCCAGGTCGAGGCGGGCCGCCTGCTGCGCGATTCCAGCAACACGGTCAACTTCGAGAACCGCTACCAGCACAAGGATGGGCGCTGGGTACCACTCTCCTGGTCAGCGATCGTACACAATGGGACGTTCTTTGCCACGGCGCGCGACATGAGCGCTTACGCGAGCAAGCTCACCGATCTCGCCGCCAGCGAGGCCCTGCTCCGCCTGAGCGAGCACCGCCTGCGGACCGTGCTGGAGACCATGGTCGAGGGGGTCGTGTTGCAGGACCAGAACGCCGCGATCACCATGTGCAACTCCTCGGCCGAGCGCATCCTCGGGCTCACGCGCGACCAGATGACGGGCCGCACGTCGATCGATCCACGCTGGCGCAGCGTGCACGAGGACGGCGAGCCCTTCCCGGGCGATACCCACCCGGCCGTGGTCACGCTGCGCACCGGCAAGCCCGCGACGAACGTGATCATGGGCGTGCACAAACCAGAAGGCGAGCTCAGCTGGATCACGATCAACGCGCGATCGATCGAGGGCTCGACCCCGGAAGCGAGCCCTTCGGTCCTGTGCACCTTTCACGACGTGAGCGAGGAGTTCGCCGCCAAGGCCGCGCTGGCGGCCGAGCGCACCTTCCTGACCACGCTGCTCGACAACCTCCACGGTGACTTCATCATGGTCCTCGGCCCCGATGGTCGCATCGAGCGAACCTTCGGCATGCGCAAGGGTCCTGGCACAGCCCCGCGGAAGCTGGCAGGCGAAAGCGCCGGCGAGGTCGTCGATGCAGCTCACGCCGGTCCGCTGCAGCAGGCCATCGGGCGCTGCTTCGCCGGTGAGACCGTGCAGCTCGCCGCCTCATGCCAGAGCACCCAGCTCGAGCTCGTGCTCGTGCCGCTGCGCAACGAGCGAGGCAGCGTCGCTCGCTCGCTGATGATCGCGAGCGACGTCACCGAGCGCAACCAGATGCGCGAACGCCTCACCCGACACGAGCGGCTGGTGACCACGGGCACGCTCGCCGCGGGCGTGGGCCACGAGATCAACAACCCACTCAGCTACATCGTCGTCAATCTCGACCTCGCCATCGACGAGCTGCGCGCCCTCGAAGGCGGATCGCCCTCGGGGCGCATCCTCGATCTCGTCGAGTCCCTCACCGAGGCTCGCGAGGGCGCGGAGCGAATCCGCAAGATCGTACGCGGGCTCCGCACCTTCGCCCGCGAGGAGAGCGTGCCGGTCCCGATGGACCCTGCCGGCGCCATCGAGCTCTCGATCAACATGTCCATGCACGAGCTCCGCCAGAAGGCCACCGTCGTCACCGAGCTGAATCCCACGCCGATGGCGCTCGGCGACGAATCCCGTGTCTCGCAGGTGCTCGTCAACCTGCTCGTCAATGCCGCACAGGCATTCTCGACCACGGACGTGGACCGGAACCGCGTGACCGTACGCACCAGGGTCGCAGAGGGCGAACGCATCTCCATCGAGGTCATCGACAACGGGCCTGGAATCCCGGACGACGTATTGCCGCGAATCTTCGACCCGTTCTTCACCACCAAGCCGGTGGGGGTCGGGACCGGCCTCGGCCTGTCCATCTCGAACAACCTGGTGACCAGCCTCGGTGGAGAGCTGCTCGTCCGGACTCGCTTGGGTGAAGGGACCACGTTCCAACTGTTGCTGCTGCCCGTCCCCGACGAATCGACAGGCGTCTTGCGCCCCGAGCAACGGGATGTGAAGCGCGGCCGTGTCCTCGTCGTCGACGACGAACCGCATGTTCTGTCCATGATGGCGCGACTCCTCAAGGCGGAACATGACGTCGTGATCATGCGTGATGGCCGGGAGGCGGCCGAGCTCCTCCTCGCCGGGCGAACCTTCGACGTCGTCTTCTGCGATCTCATGATGCCGAACATGTCGGGCGTACAGCTCTACGGCCGCATCCTCGCCAGCCGACCCGAGCTCGCCGAGCGCGTGGTGTTCATGACCGGGGGCACGCTCAGCGATGGCATGGTTCGCGATTTCCTCGACAACGTGCACAACGAGCGCATCGAGAAGCCCTTCGACCCCGCCAACGTCCGCGCCATGGCGCGGCGATACCTGGGGCGGTCGACGAACAGCACGCCCTGACGCGCCCATTCGCCCACCGGTGGAGGTCTCGCCGAGGTCTGTCCCGGAGCGGCACGAGCGGGACGGCACTTCGGAGTTCAAGGCGGGACGGGGCGGAACCCAACCACGCGAATCCAGTGCA
The DNA here is from genome assembly GCA_046595695.1 of Haliangiales bacterium. GTDB lineage: Bacteria > Myxococcota_A > Polyangia > Haliangiales > SHYZ01 > JBKJOI01. The sequence continues at coordinate 4,996 of JBKJOI010000947.1, forward strand.
AGGGTTCGTCTTGGTAAGGGTCCAGTGAGGGTTCGAATCCCGCCTCCGGCACTTACGTTTCCACTACTTGCTGGTGATCCGGTCGCGCAGCTTGCCGAGTGAGCGGTGGATCACCTTTTTGAGGACGGCGCCGATCAACCAGCCGGTGCCGGGAACCCTGGGGCGGAAGCGGATCGACCATACGACGTTGGTGCCGTCGCCCGCCGGCGACAGCTCGACCCGGCCGCGGTGGTCGCGAATCGGCGCACCGTGCAGCAGCGTGTACTCGTAGCTGGTCGGCGGGTCCCATGCGACCACCTCCTCGACCAAGGGCGGCCCGACGGCGCGCATGACCCGACGGGCGCCGAGGCCGTCCCGATCGGGGTGGCCTTCCTGCGACAGGGTGACGCTCCTGAGCGGCATCCACGTGCTCATGCCCTCGTGATCGGTGAGACGTGCCCACACCGTCTCGAGCGGCGCAGCGATGCGGACGCGGGCCTCGATCTCCACCATGGCGGGCACTATAGCCGGCACGGGCCGGTGGCTACAGGTCGTCCGCGATGATCCTCTCGATGTTGCGCTCGGCCAGCGCCGAGGTCGTGAAGGCGGGGTTCGCGCAGCCGGTGAGGGCAACGCTAGGGCACGAGCACGGCGCGGAAGCGGACCTGGTTGGCCATCATCTTGTCGTAGGCCGCAGCCGCCTGCTCCAGCTTGAACGTCTCGACGCGCGGCCGCACGCCGGTGAGCGCGCTGAAGGCCATCGTGTCCTCGGAGTCGATGGCGCTGCCACTCGGCCAGCCGGCCACGGTCCGGCCGGAGAGCAGGCCGATGGCCTGCACGGAGAGCGGCTGGAAGGGCGCGGCGACGATGAGCAGCTTGCCGCGTGGCTTGAGGCCGTCGATGGTGCTGCTGATGGCTTCGGCGTGTGGCGCGGTCGCCAGCACGAGGTCGGCGCCGCCGAGCTTCTGCAGGCCCTCTGCCGCGCTGACCTTGGCGGTGTCGACATACTCGTGGGCGCCGAGCTGGCGCGCGAGCTCTTCCTTGTCGGCGCCGCTCGACAAGGCGACCACGCGAAAGCCCATCTTCGCCGCGTACTGGATGGCCAGGTGGCCGAGGCCGCCGATGCCCTGCACGGCCACGGTGTCGCCGGGGCGCGCGCCGCTGTGGCGGAGCGAGTTGTAGGTCGTGACTCCGGCGCACAGGAGCGGGCCTGCCGCCGAGGCCTCGAGCTTCTCGGGGATGCGCGCCACCGACTCGTAGGGCACGACCGCGTACTCCGCGTAGCCACCGTCGTGGCTGATGCCCGTGATCTTCGCGTTCACGCAGTTGATGAAGAAGCCGCGCCGGCAGGCGTCGCACTTGAAGCAGTGGCCACCGTGCCAGCCCACGCCGACGCGCTCGCCTTGCTTCCAGGCGGTGACGCCGGAGCCGACCGCGTCGATCCGGCCGGCAATCTCGTGACCGGGCACGCGTGGCAGCGTCAAACCCGGGAACCCGCCACTCTTGACGAACACGTCGCTGTGGCAGACCCCGCAGGCCTCGACCTTGATCCGGACCTGGCCGACACCGGGCTCGGGAATGTCGCGCTCGACCAGCTCGAAGGGACCGTTCGCGACTCGTACCTGCACCGCTCTCATCTTGTTGGCCATGGCGCGTGAGATGCCGGCGGTGCCGTGCAGGCTTCGATCGATCGGTCTGTCAGCCGCCTACTTCGACCGCTCCTCCTCCGCGTCGTCGCGCAACCACCAGTCGAGCGGGTCGCAGCCGTCGCCGCCGGGCACGGGCGACGGCGCCTCGCAGGCGGGGCTGTCCTGGGGGCAGGCGAGCCGCACGTGGAAGTGCTCGTGGTGCCCCCACCAGGGCCGCACCTTGCCCAGCCAGGCGCGGTTCGTGCCGGCCGCCTTGCACAGCTCGCGCTCGATGACGGGCTTGACGAAGATGCGGTCGACCGCTGGTGACTCTCCTCGGCGCTTCGTGGGGGCATCTCAGCTCGCAGCGCCGCTCGAGCGGTCTCCATCGCATGTCACGCGCAGGCCCGAGGGTGTCACGCACAGGCCCGCGCGCGCGCTGTGACACCCTCGCGTAACGTGTCGAACTCGTTGGGGCGGCTCGGCCTCATGGGCTGGCGCGCCATGTGCTGAAGGCGTCCCTCATGACGACGACGAATCGGTGGGTGGGAATGGCGTGCAGCTGGGCCGTGGCGGCCTCCGGCTGCGCAGGGAGCGACGGCGCACGGGCCAACCAGCAGTGGACCTACTACCCGTAGCGCGCCGATCGCCGCGCTACCGCGCTGACTCCAGCCGGGGCACGACCGGCACCGCGGGGCCTTCGGGCAGCACGGCGGCCACGATGAAGCGAGAGGTGTTCACGCGACGAGCTTGCATCGATGACTCCCGCCCTTCAGCCCACGAGCAAGTGGGGAAAGCGCACCTCGAAGCTGACCCCGAATCCCGCACGATCGGCCACGCAGATGCTGCCGCCG
>JBKJOI010001010.1:0-9276 GCA_046595695.1 Haliangiales bacterium
GCAGGGCCGCGCCGTGCTGCACGTGAAGGTGCCCGACAACCTGACGCGCTACCGCGTGATGGCCATCGCGGTCCACGGCGAGCGCGAGATGGGCGCGGGCGAGTCGACGATCACCGCGCGCTTGCCGCTCATGGTGCGGCCGGCCGCGCCGCGCTTCCTGAACTTCGGCGATCGTTTCGAGCTCGGCGTCGTGCTGCACAACCAGACCGACGCGCCCATGCTGGTCGAGCTGGCCGCGCGTGGGACCAACGTCGACCTGGGCGACGGCCTGGGCCGGCGCGTGCTGGTGCCGCCCGACGATCGCGTCGAGGTCCGCCTGCCCGCCGCGGCGAAGCGCGCCGGCACCGCGCGCGTGCAGATCGCCGCGGTCGGCGGCGGCAAGTGGACCGACGCGTCCGAATTCGCGCTGCCGGTGTGGACGCCGGCCACGACCGAGGCGTTCGCGACCTACGGCGAGCTCGACGGCGCGGCCATGGTGCAGCCGATCGCGCCGCCGGCGGGCGCGTTCACCGAGTTCGGCGGCCTCGAGATCGCGACCTCGTCGACGGCGCTCGCCCAGCTGACCGACGCGGTGCTCTACCTGGTCAACTACCGCTTCGAGTGCTCCGAGCAGATCTCGTCGCGCATGCTCGCGGTCGCCGCGCTCAAGGACGTCCTCGCCGCCTTCCGCGCCGAGGGCCTGCCGCCCGCCGCGCAGGTGAACGCGTCGTTCGCGCGCGACGTCGATCGCTTGAAGGGCCGCCAGGACTCGGACGGCGGCTTCCTCATGTGGGACGACTCCGACGGCTCCTGGCCGTGGGGCACGCTGCACGTCGCCCACGCGCTCGCGCGCGGCAAGCAGAAGGGCTTCGCGATCCCCACCGGCATGCTCGAGAACGCGCTCGAGTACGCGCGCGTGATCGATCGCCACCTGCCCGGTTGGTGGGGCAACCGTACGCGCTGGTCGCACCGCGCCTACGCGCTCTACGTGCGCAAGATCGCTGGCACCGGCGACGTGGGCATGGCGCGCGAGTTGCTCGCCGAGGCGACTTTCGCCGGCCTGAGCATGGACGATCTGGGCTTCCTGCTGATCGCGCTGGCCGGCGATCCGGCGGGCGCCGAGGACGCGCGCGAGATCCTGCGCTACCTGCAGAACCGCGTGACCGAGACCGCCGCCGGCGCGCACTTCGTCACCGAGTACGACAAGGAGCAGGGCTACCTGGTGCTGGCCTCCGACCGGCGCGCCGACGGCGTGCTGCTCGAGGCGCTCATCGCCGCCGATCCGAAGAGCGGGCTCATCCCCAAGCTGGTGCGCGGGCTCATGAACGACCGCAAGAAGGGCCACTGGGGCAACACCCAGGAGAACGCCTTCGTCCTGCTCGGGCTCGATCGCTACTTCAAGGTCTTCGAGAAGCTCACGCCCAACTTCGTGGCGCGCGTGTGGCTCGGCCCGCAGTTCGCCGGCGAGCACGCGTTCCTCGGCCGCACCACCGAGACGCACGAGATCGTGGTGCCGATGGCCCTGCTGAAGGAGCCCGCGCAGCTCGTGATCGGCAAGGAAGGCCCGGGTCGCCTGTACTACCGGATCGGCATGCGCTACGCGCCGCAGAACCTCGACATCGCGCCCGCCGAACACGGCTTCACCGTGGAGCGCAGCTACGAGGCGGTCGACGATCCCGCCGACGTCACGCGCGACGCCAAGGGCGTGTGGCATTTCAAGGCGGGCACGCGCGTGCGCGTGCGCCTCACGATGGCCGCGGTGTCGGCGCGCGCCTTCGTCGCGCTCGTGGATCCGATCCCGGCGGGCATCGAGCCCATGAACGGCGCGCTCATGGTGACCGCCGCGATCCCCGACGATCCCAAGGCCGCTGCGGCGGCGGCGGGCCCGTACTGGTACTGGGCCTACCCCTGGTACGAGCACCAGAACATGCGCGACGAGCGCGTCGAGGCCTTCGCGACGCGCCTGTGGGGCGGCGTGTACACGTACAGCTACGTGGCTCGCGCGACCACGTTCGGGACGTTCGTGGTGCCGCCGGCCAAGGCGGAGGAGATGTACAGCCCCGAGACCTTCGGGCGCAGCGCCTCCGACAGGGTGGTGGTGGAGTGACGATGCACTCGGCGCGCGCATGACCAGTCCGTTCACGACCCCCGTCTCGATCGGTATCGCGGTCCTCGCGGTCTGGAACCTCGTCACCTGGGCGACCTACCGGATCGACAAGGCCCGCGCGCGAGCAGGCCGGGGGGCGCGCCGGATTCCCGAGCGCGTCCTGCTCGGCATGGCGGCGGCCTGCGGCTCGATCGGAGCGCTGATCGGGGTCTACGGCGCGCGCCAGCGCCACAAGGCGAAGAAGCTCGGGTTCATGCTGTGGCTGTGGGCGATCGTCGTCGTCCAGGTCACCGCCGCCGTCTGGGTCGCGGCTCGCTAGTACCTCGCCACCGTGAAGGTGACCGGTTCACGGCGCGACGTTCCCGTGGATCCATGGGGAGCAGAGGCGAGGCGTTTCGTCGACGGTCGTGCGCGGGCGGGCGCGGGTGGTGCCTTCGTTGCACGGTGCCGGCAGAGGCCGTTGGGGGCGTGCGGGCGGGTGGTGCCTGCGTCGGCGTGGGGGCACGTTCGCGGGTGATGCCTTCGTTGCGCGCGAGCGGAGCCGGAGCTGATGGCGCGCGCGGGACACGCACCCATGAGTCGGAAGTCGGCGTGGCCGTGCATGCTGGCGCGGTCGGGTGCGTACGGCCGGGGCGGCAGCAGGAGTGCGTACGGCCGGGCCGGCAGTAGATGGCATGGACGACGCCAGGGTCGCGGACGTCGGTCGATTTCTCGGGACGAACGTGATCGTTCTTGACGCGCTTCGGGCGTGTTTTCGGCGCTGCTGCAGGCGGGCGCGTGGATGGGTCTGCTGGCGCCTGGTGGCCGGCGACGTCCTTGCCGAAGCGGCTGCACTCGCCCTTCGCGATCGGCTCGGGTGCGCCGGCGTCGGCCGGCGCGTCGGTGTCCTCGTCGTCCTGCGCCCCGAGGAACGGGTCCGGCCAGATCGACGCTGCGGCCAGGCAGTCACACAGCGCCGCGGCGGGCTGCTCACCCCCGCACTCCGAAGGGACACGCGCGCGCCGGACCGCCTCCTGCTCGGCCACCGTCGGCGCGGCCGAGCCAGTCGATCCGTGACGACTGGAGCGGCCCCCTCGAGTTCGCGGGTCGCGCGCCGCGACTACTCGCGCGTCGAACGCTTCTTCTTGGCTTTCGCCTTGGCTTTCGCCTTTTCCTTGGCTTTCGCCTTGGCCTTGGCCTTCGCCTTTTCCTTGGCCAGCGCGGCGGCCTTCTTCTTCGACACCTTCTTGGCGGGCGACTTGGAGACCTTCTGCTCCGGCGGCGCCACGACCGCCGCGGCGTCGGCGTCGGCGGTCGGGGACGCATCGCCGGGGATCGGCACCAGCGTGGCCACCGCCTCTGGCGCGGGCGCCGCGTCAGGCGGCGCCGCGTCGGGCGCGACCGCGAGCGCAGCCCCGGGCGCGCCGTCGGGCAGGCTCGCCGGAGCCGCGAGCCGCGCGGGCTCGCGCGTGCGCCAGCCCAAGTATGCGCCCACGAGGCCGCCGATGGCCACCGTCACCAGCGCGGCGATCAGGATCGTCTTGCCCCGCCGCGCCCGCACCGGCTGCGCAAGATCCTCGCCGTCCTCGACGGCGTACCAGCCCACGCCGTGCGTCGTGCTGCGGCGCTGCGGCCGCTGTACCGGCGGCACCGGCGGCGCGTCGACATCGCGCGTCGACAGGATCTGACTCGACGTGACGTCGGGCGTCTCTGTCGGGTTGCGCTCCGACGGGGGCTTTGCTTTGTTGGGCGGATCCTTGGGCACGAGTTTCCGGGTGACCAACGCCCAGTGTACTATGGCCCGCCGCCAGCTCGCCATGGTCACCCACGAGTCCGACACCTCACCGCTGGACCCCGAGGCGACGAAGCGGGCGCTCGCCGGGATCGAGGATCGCGACCGCGTCGTGACCTACCTGCTGCGCGCCATGCGCAGCCTGACCCCGTTCGCCTGCTTCCTGGCCGTCCGGCACGACTTCGCGGTCGGCCGCGTCGCGCTCGTCGGCGACCGCGTCGATCGCGAGCGGATCACCAGGCTGCGCATCCCGCTCACCAGCCCGCTGTTCCAGCGCGTGATCGGCTCGGGCGTGCCCTACGCGGGCGCGCTCACCAGCAAGGAGTGGGGCGCCGAGATGATCGCCTATCTGGGCGGTGTCGTGCCCCGGGCAGCGCTGCTGCTGCCCATGTGGGTCGGCGGCCGCCTGGCCGGCATCGCCATCGGCCACTTCGGCGACACGTCGCCGGCCGTCAGCGAGCTGCGGCCGCTCTTCGGGGTCGGCGACGCCGCCGGTGCAGCGCTCGAGCGCCTCATCGTCAAGGCCAAGGAATCGGTCGGCGCCGTGCAGGTGGCCCAGCTCGCGGCCGCGGCCGTCCCCGCCGAGCCCGACGCGACCGCGCTCGTCATCGCGACCCGTCGACAGATCGCGGCTCACCCGGAAGATCTGGAGGCGCGCCGCAAGCTCGTGCGCCTCCACCGGGGGCTCGAGTCGTGGCCCGAGGTCTCGCACGCGCTGCAGGAGCTGGTCGTGGCGGGGAACGCGAGCGGCCAGATCGGCGAGGACGAACAGATCGAGCTGCGCGTGCAGATCGCCGAGCTGGAGCACGACGTCCTGGGCCGGATCCCCGAGGCGATCGAGGCCTGGCGGCGCGTGCTCGAGCTCGATCCCGGCGACCTGCGTGCGATGGCGGCGCTCGAGGCGCTGCTCTCCGCGGAGGGGCGCTGGGAGGAGTGCCTCGACGTGCTGGAGAAGCACGCGCTCCTGGTCGACGGCACGCCGGCGCGCATCGAGGTGCTCCTGCGCATCGCCGACCTGCTCTCCTACACCCTGGAAGCACCCGAGCGCGCCGCGCAGGTCTACCAGCGGGTGCTCGCGCTCGATCCCGCCAACCTCGCCGCGGCCGAGGCACTGGAGGGCTTCTACCGCAAGAGCAAGCAGTGGTCGCAGCTGGGCGACCTCCTGCTCGAGAAGGCGCGCCACGCGCCGAGCGCCGCCGAGGGCCACGAGCTGCTCGCCCAGGTCGCCCGCCTCTACGAGGACGACGCCGGCGATCCCGAGTCGGCCTTCCTGGTCTGGCAGACCGTGGCGCGCCAGGATCCCGCGCAGCTGGGCCCGCGCGACGAGTTGGACCGGCTGGCCACGAGCCTGGGCAACTGGGACGAGCACCTGCCCTTCCTCGAGGAGCTGGCCGAGTCGGTCGAGGGCTCGCGCCGCGAGCTCGCCGCGGAGCTGTGGACCACGATGGCGCGCGCCGCCTGGGAGGAGCTCGGCAACGTCGACCGAGCCCTCGAGGCGGCGAACCGCGCGCTACGCCTCGATCCGAAGCAGCTGGGCGCGCTGGATCTGCTCGGCATGCTCCTGCGCAGCCGGCAGAGCTGGCTCGAGCTGGTGCAGGTGCTGCAGCGGCACGTGGCCGTCGAGACCGACCTGGACAAGAAGGTCGCCCTCTTGCTCTCGGCGGGCCAGATCTTCGAGCACGAGCTCGGCGACGTCGCGCAGGCGGTGAGCGCGTACGAGGGCGCGCTCGCGCTCGATCCCGAGAACCCCGACGTGATCGCGGCGCTCCTGCGCAACTACCGCTTTTGCGAGCGCTGGGACGACCTCATCAAGTTGCTCGAACGGCTCGTCGCGGCCGGCACGGCGCCCTCGGGCGGCGAGACGCTCACCAGCCTGCAGCTCGAGCTGGGCAGGCTGCTGCAGCAGCGCACGGCGCAGCCCGACCGCGCGATCGGCGTGCTCGAGGCGGTGCTGGAGCGCGAGCCGGACAACCGCGACGTGCTCACCGGGCTCGCGGCCGCCTACGGCGAGCAGGCCAAGGTTCACCGCGCCGCCCGGGACTGGCCGGCGCTGGTCGCGGTCTACGAGCGCGAGGCGCAGCTCAGCTCCGACACCGCGACGCGGCTCGAGCTCTACGCGTCCATGGGCGCCGTGCTCGAGCGCGAGCTGGGCGACGAAGGCCGCGCGCTCGAGGCCTATTCCCAGGCCCTGGCGATCGACGGCCAGGACGCGCGTGCGCTCGCCGGGGCAGCCCGCGTCCACGAGCACGCCGGGCGCTGGCGGCAGGCCGCCGATCTGCTGCAGCGGCTGGTCGCCCTGACCGACGACATCGACGCGACCATCGGGCTGGGCCGCGCCTGGGCGAAGCTCGCGCACAAGTCGCGTGCCGACTTCCAGCGCATCGCCGACGCGCTGGCGCGCGCCGAGCAAGCCACCTCCGACGCCGCGCGCCGGTCGATCCTGCTCACCGAGGAGGCGCGCGTGCACGCGCAGCACCTGGGCGACGCAGCGCGCGCCGAGGAGCGGCTCGCGCGCGCGGCCGCGCTCGACCTGGACAACCTCGCCGCCGCCGGCGCGCTGTCTACGATCTACTTCGCGCGCGGCGAGTGGGCCCAGGCCGCGCCCCTGCTCGACGCCGTGGCTGCCGAGGAAGGCAGCGCCCTCGCCCACGAGCGCGCCGGGACCTGCGCGCTCGAGCTCGGCGAGCTCGAGCGGGCGGACCAGCACTACCAGCGCGCCCTCGAGCTGGAGCCGGCGCGCGTGTCGGCGCTGCTCGGGCGCGCTCACGTGCTCGCGCGGCTCGAGCGCTGGGATGCGGTGGCCCAGCTCGATCAAGGCCTGCTCCTGCAGCACCGCGAGCGCCTGACGCGCGCCGATCTCCTCGCGGCCTACCGCCGGCAGGGGCTCGCCTACCACCGGCTCGGCCAGGGCAAGAAGGCGCTGACCATGCTCGACCACGCGCTCGAGCTCGAGCCTCGGGACGTCGAGTCGCTCGAGCGGGTCGCCGAGATCCACCGCACGCAGGGCGAGCCGCGCGCCGCGGCGGGCGTACAGACCCGCCTGCTCGGGGCCTGGCAGGAGGCGCTCGCCACCGACCCGTCCAACCACCGGCTCCTGCAGAAGCTGCTCGACGCCCAGACCGACGCCGCTGACTGGCGCGGCGCGCTCCAGACCATCGACCGCTTCCTCCTCATCGAGAAGGACCCGGCGCGGCGCGGCCTCTACCACCACGCCGCGGCGGCCATCCACCGCGAGCACCTCAAGGGGCTCGACGAGGCGATCGACCACTACGAGCTGGCGCTCGACGACTTCTTCACCGGCGAGCTGCCCGCCACCATGCGGCCGCGCGCGCTCGAGGCGTTCCGCGCCATCGACGAGCTGCTCACGCACAAGAAGGACTGGGCCACCCAGCAGCGCGCCTACCGGCGCATGATCAAGCGCTTGCCCGCGGGCGATCCGCTGCTGCGCGAGCTGTGGGACGCTCTGGGCGAGGTGTGCCGCTCGCGGCTCAAGCAGATCGATCAGGCGATCGAGGCCTTCGAGGTCGCGCACCACCTGGACCCCGACAGCGCGAAGCGGAAGCAGATCCTCGCCGAGCTGTACGGGTCGGCGGCGGGCCACGGGCGCCTCGAGCAGGCCGCGGCCAAGCACGCCGAGCTGCTGCGCGCGGCGCCGCGCCGCCCCGAGGGCTACCGCCAGCTCTACCGCATGTACCTCGACGCCCAGCAGATCGACGCGGCGTGGTGCGTGGCGCGCGCGCTGGTCTTCCTGCGCGCCGCGACGCCCGACGAGACGCGCTTCCACCAGCAGCACGAGCCTGCCGACTTCTCGGCGACGCGCTCGGTGATGACCGAGGAGATCTGGCGCCACGTCTACCACCCCGACGAGAACCGCTACATCTCGGGGGTCTTCTCGGCGATCTGGAAGGTGCTCGCGCTGGCGCGCGCGCGCCGCCACAGCGCGCTCGGGCTCGAGCGCAAGGACGCGATCGACGCCGCCAGCGACAAGAGCCTGCTCGCGCAGATGTTCGTGTACGTGGCGCGCGCGCTGAACGTCGCGGCCCCCGAGCTGTTCGTCGAGGAGAAGAAGCGCGGCGTCATGTCGCTGGCGAGCTGCGCGGTGAAGGGCGAGCTCACGCCCGGGCTGGTCGTGCGCAAGGACTTCCTCGAGGTCAGCTCGCGGCGTCAGGTCGCCTTCGTGCTGGCGCGCATGCTCGCGCGCATGCGCCCCGAGCACTACCTCAAGCTGGCGCTGCCGACCACCGCCGAGCTCAAGGCGGCGTTCCTCGCGGCCGTCGTGCTGGCGCGGCCGGGGCTGCCCGTGCCGCCCGAGATCGCCGAGGACGTGGCACGGTTCGCCGCTCGGTTGCGCGAGGACCTGTCGCCGCGCCGCATGGAAGAGCTGCTGACGGTCGTGGAGCTGTTCCTGAAGAGCGAGACCGCGGTCGACCTCTCCCGCTGGGCACACGCGGTCGAGACCACCGCGCACCGCGCGGGACTGATCCTGTGCGGCGACCTGAAGACCGCGGCCTCGCTGGTGACGCAGGAGCACACGGTGCTGGGCGGGCCCGGACCGCAGGACAAGGTGAACGAGCTGCTCCTGTACTCCGTCTCGGAGAGCTACTTCTACGTGCGCCGCATCCTGAGCCTGCAGGTCCGCTAGCGTCAGGCGCGGTGTTCACGCGGGTGCCCGGCCAGGGTCTCGAGCTCGCGCCGGACGGCGCGAAAGGCGTCACGTAGCGCGATGTACACGTCTTCGTGCGCTGCATCGAGGCCCGGGTCGCGGCTGGCGACCACGTCGGCGCCCGGGATGGCGAGCTGGACCGTGACGCGGAAGTGTCGGCCCTGGCGCTTGTGGTGGTGGGGCGCGTCGATCACGACCTCGCAACCGAGCATGCCGGGATGGATCCGCTCGAGGTGCTCGACCTCCTTGGCCACCGCGGCCTCGACGCTGGGGCTCGAGTCCATGTGGCGAAACGTGATCTGGGCGGGTTTCATCATGGCTCGAGGTAAAGCAAGCGGCGGGCCAGCGGCAGCAGGCCGAAGACGCCCTGCTTCACCCGAGCTCTCTACGGAGCCGGCAGACCAATCGCCGCCACGATCGCGTCGCGCGCGCGGTCGTCCAGGCCGCCGGCCGCGGTGACCGCGGGCGACGCCGGCCGCTCGTACGCGACGCCGACTCCCGGCAACGTTCCGATCGCGCCTGCGCGCGCGCGCGCCCACAGCCCGCGTGGATCACGCTCCGCGCAGCTCGCTTCCGACGCCTCCACCAGCACCTCGATGAAGCGCGGGGCGAGCTCACGCGCGGTCCTGCGGTATGCGGCGCGGTGTGCGGTCGCGGGCACCAGCACCACCAGCTCCTGCCGTGCGAGCAGTGCGGCCAGCCGGGCGAGCGTGGCATAGAAGTCGGTGCGTCCGGCGTCCTCGTAGCCCGGGCTCG
>JBKJOI010000413.1:0-3482 GCA_046595695.1 Haliangiales bacterium
CGCAGCCCTGACCACTGCAGCCGGCTGCGGCGTGCCCACCAGCGACGACTGCGGCGAAGACACGCAGGTGATCTACGCGGTCGACAAGGATTTCAACCTGCTCTCGTTCGATCCGCGCATGGACGCCCACACCTTCACCGTGATCGGGCAACTCGACTGCCCGGCCGGCGCGCCCTGGCCCGCGCTCATCGCGCAGTTCCAGTTCACCGCCACGCCGTTCTCCATGTCGGTCGATCGCGAGGGCCGCGCCTGGGTGCTGTACACGAGCGGCGAGATCTTCCTCGTCGATACCAGCAACGCGTCGTGCACGGCGAGCGGCTTCGTGAAGGGCTCGCAGGGCTTCGAACTCTTCGGCATGGGCTTCGTCGCCGATACCCCGGGCGCCGACACCGAGAAGCTCTTCATCGTGGGCGGTCCCGACGACATCGCCAACTCCATGAACACCGACATGTCGAAGATGGGCGTCGTCGATCCCGGCTCGTTCGGGGCCACCGTGCTCGGCCCGCTGTCGACGGGCAAGTACGGCCCCGAGTTCACCGGCACCGGCAACGCCGAGCTCTGGGGCTACTTCCCGGGCAGCGGCGTGAACAGCGTGGTCGCGCGCGTCGACAAGACCAACGGCGTCAAGCTGCAGACGTTCGACGTCGGCGCGTCGAGCGGCACCATCGCGGCGTGGGCGTTCGCGCACTACGGCGGCCGCTTCTACGTCTTCGTGACCGACGGCATCCTGGGCAACCAGTCCAGGGTGCTGCGCCTCGACCCCATGGCCAACGGCGGCGCCGGGCAGACCGTGACCGTGGTCGCATCGAGCCCGTACGTGGTCGTCGGCGCGGGCGTCTCGACCTGCGCACCCGTCGTCGTCGAGTGAGCGCTACGCGGTGAGCGACGACGCCCCACCTCCGGGCGAGGACTTGCCGTTCCCCGAGAGCATCTGCCATGGCTGCGCCGCCCCGCCGCGCTACGTGCGGGCGGCGCGCTCGACCTTCATCATGTGCCCGATCCTACCCAACAAGTACCCGCGCCAACCCGTGCTCGCGTGTGAGCTCTTCAGGCCGCGCGCGGCCCCGCCGCCCGGCGACGACCCGGCCAAGCCCTGAGCGCGCGGCGCCCGTGCGCGGGCGTCACGGTGGCGCGCTTCGCGCGCGCTCACTCGTCGGGGTCGCCGACCAGCACCGCGCGCTGCACCGAGCGCGCCCCGAAGCGCGCCGTGATCTGATCGATGGCGCGCCCGAGCGCCTCGCCGCGCGCGGCGACGTCCTCGTCGAAGCCGAGCTGGCGCGGCGCGTTCTCGGCCTCGAGGCCCGAGGCGCTCACGCCGGTCAGGCGCACGCCGCGGCGCTCGATGTCGGGTACGTCGGCGAGCAGGGCACGGGCGACCTCGGCTACGACGCGGCCGTCGGAGGTCGCGCGCGGCAGGGTGCGCCGCCGCGAGGTGCGCGAGTGGTCGGCGTACTTGACCTTCAGCGTGATGACGCGCGCGCGCACCTGCTGCTCGCGCAGCCGCGCGCACACCCGGTCCGCCTGGTCGAGCAGGTGGACCTCGAGCGGCGGGCGCGCGCGCAGGTCGTCCATGAAGGTGTCCTCGTGCCCGACCGAGACCGGCGCGCGATCCGGCTCGACGACGCGCTCGTCGAGCCCCGCGGCCAGCGCCGCCAGGTGGCGCGCGTGCTCGGTCCCGATCCGCCGCGCCAGCCGTTCGACCCCGAAGCGATCGACGTCGCCGATGGTCAAGAGGCCGATCCCGCGCAGCTCCTCCTCGGTCACCTTGCCCACGCCCCACAGCCGCCAGACCGGCAGCGGGTGCAGGAACGCGCGCTCCTGGCCCGGCTCGACCACGACCAGTCCGTCGGGCTTGCGCAGATCGCTGGCGATCTTGGCGACGAACTTGGACGGCGCGACGCCCGCCGACACGGTGAGGCGCAGCTCGCGCCGCACCCGCGCGCGGATCGTGGCCGCGATGGTCGGCCCGTCGCCGAACAGGCGCTCGGCACCGGTCACGTCCAGGAACGCCTCGTCGAGGGACAGGCCCTCGACCAGTGGCGAGTACTCGCCCAGGATGGCGAAGAACTCGCCCGACGCGGCCTGGTACGCATCGAAGCGCGGCCGGATCACGATGGCGTGCGGACACTGCCGCAGTGCCACTGCCATGGGCATGGCGCTCTTGACCCCGAACCGGCGCGCCTCGTAGCTGGCCGCGCAGACCACGCCGCGGCGCGCGTCCCCGCCGACCACCACCGGCTTGCCACGCAGCGTGGGATCGTCGCGCTGCTCGACCGACGCGTAGAACGCGTCGAGGTCGAGGTGCAGGATCACGCGGCGGGCGCTCACGTCGCGCATCTTGCCGTCCCGGTGTGACAGCGCCCGCGGCCAAGCTCGCGGAATGCCAGGGGCCAGAAGCGCTCGCCGCGCCCCGCGACAAGGCGGCCCGCGCCTGGGCGTATGACCGTCCACGTGTATACTCCCTATGTGCCAGGTGGAGGGGACGAGGCGCACGGGACCGGTGAGACGCTCGCCAGCCCGGGCGCCGCGCGCGGCGGTGGTGGTGGCGGCGGCGACGAGCGGCTCGCCGAGGGCGCGCGCGCCGGCGAGTACGTGATCGAGGCCCACGTCGGCTCCGGCGCCATGGGCGATGTCTACCGCGCGCAGCACCCGGTGATCGGCAAGCGCGTCGCCATCAAGGTGATCAAGCGCCGCCTCGCCGACAGCGCCGAGGCCCTCGAGCGCTTCGTGCGCGAGGCGCGCGCGGTCAACAAGATCGAGCACCCGAACGTGGTCGACGTGTTCGCGATGGGCCAGCTCGATGACGGCCGCCTGTGGCTGGCGATGAATTACCTCGAGGGCGAGTCGCTGGGCAAGCGGCTGCGCCGCGAGGGCTTCATCCCCGAGCACGAGCTGGCGGCGATCCTGCGCCCGGTCTGCGAGGCGCTCGCCGCCGCGCACGGCCAGGGCGTGATCCACCGCGACCTCAAGGCCGACAACATCTTCCTGGCGCGCTCGTCGGCCACCGGCGGCGGCTCGGCGAGCGGGCTGCCCACCGGCGGCGCCGCGGCCGCGCGCGTCTACGTCCTGGATTTCGGCATCGCCAAGGTGCTCGCCGACGTGGCGGCGGAGACCGGCGCCGCGCCGCTCACCGCCGAGGGCGCCTGGGTCGGCACGCCCGCGTACATGGCGCCCGAGCAGTGGACCGGCGAGGCGGTCAGCGCGCGCAGCGATGTCTACGCGCTCGGCATCGTCACCTACGAGGTGCTCGCGGGCCGGCCGCCGTACTCGGGCTCGTCGCTGCCGGCGATCATGGAGCAGCACTTCCGCGCCGAGCCGGCGCCGCTGTCGACCCCGACCGGCGGGCTGCGTGTTTCGCACGCGCTCGAGGCCTCGATCCGCCGGGCCCTGGCCAAGAAGCCCGAGGACCGGCCGGCGGGCGCCCTGGAGTTCCTGCTCGAGGTCGAAGCCGCGCTCGGCGTCACCGGGGCCGGCCCCGGCAC
>JBKJOI010000507.1:0-21161 GCA_046595695.1 Haliangiales bacterium
CACCAAATGGGTGGAGCTGCGCTGCGAGGTGCAGCACTCGATCTCCAACTCGAGCGGCAAGATCCTGTCGATCGTGACCGGCGGCGCAACGCTGACCGTGGCGCGCGCGGCGTGGAAGACCTCGAACCAGAAGGGCCTGTGGACGCAGGCGCTCGAGAACGCGGTCCGCGGCGCGCACCAGAACCTGGTCGCTTACATGAGCCAGCAGGTCGCGACCCGGTAGCTTGCGGGGCGCGCGGCGCGGCGTGGCGCCCGCAGCCCCAGCACCTCAGCCGCCGCTGACCATCAGCAGCACCAGGATCCCGCTGAACGCGGCGAGGCCCAGGCAGGCGCCGATCACGACGCCGCGGCGGTGGCCCGACCGGGGCACGTAGGCCGCGGCCGCGGCGCGCTCGGCCTCGAGCGGATCCTCGACGCCGGCGCAGGTCGGGCACGCCGCACCGGTGGCGTGGACGGAGCAACAAGCGGGGCAAACCGAGAAGGCACGCATCGCCGGACCGCGCATTGCCTGCTTCATACGCACCGAGGGACGAAAGGATTCCTCGCCGCGATGCGCCGGCGAAAGTCGCGGCCCGGCGCGGACTTGCGCGCCGATGAGACCGTGCCGCGATCAGGGGGCTGGTCTATGGTTGTGGCTTGCGTCTGTGGCCACGAGAAGAAGCCATCGAAGAAGCGCTGGCCCGCGCGCTCGGCGAGGGCGAGGCGCGTCGGCTGCACGCGCGCGATCTCACGTGGGACGCGTTCATCGACGACGTGGCGCGCACCGCCGGCACGCGCACGCTCGAGCCGGTGGCCGAGCGCCTGGCGCTGCGCGAGGCGTGCGCGCGGGCGACCGCGGGCGGGTCGTGGGCGCGGGTCGCGGGCGCGCGCGGCTTCGTCGCCGCGGCGGCACGCTTCGTCACCGACGCCGAGCGCGCCGGGCTGCGCGGCGCGGCGCTGCGCCACGCGTGCCGGCAGGCGACCGGTGACACCGACGCCACCGCGCTCGAGCGCCTCGAGGTGCTCGCCGGCGTGCTCGACCACTTCCAGCGCCTCACCGCTGCCGCGGGCGCGTCGCGCGCCGGCCGCCACGCGGCGGCGCGCCGGTGGATCGAGGACGGCGGCGCGCTGCCCGCGAGCCTCGACCTGGCCCAGGAGCTGGTCGTCGGCCCGCGCCTGGGCTGGGAGCCCGCCGACGTGGCGCTGGTGGTCGCGCTGGCGGCGCGCGCGGGCGCGGCGCACGGGGTCGTGCGCGTCGAGCTGCCCTTCGCGGGCGGCAAGGACGCGGTCGACGGCGGCCTCGAGCCGGTGCGGCGCGCCATCGAGGCGCGCGCCGAGCTGAACGCGCTCGAGCTCACCAGCGTCGATCTCGCCGACGCCGCGGTGGCGGGCGTGCGCGAGATCATCCTGGCCCTGTACGCCGACGCCACGCCCGCCGCCGCGACCGGCGCGGACGCGCCGCTGCGCGTGATCTCGGCGCCCAACCCGACCGCCGAGCTGCGCGCGCTCGCCGCGCACGCGCGCGCGCTCGTCGACGAGGGCACGCCGCCCGAGGAGATCGCCATCGGCGCGCGCGCGCCCGAGGCGCTCGGCGACGCGCTCGCCGAGGAGCTGCGCCGGGTCGGCCTCGCGCTCGACGATCGGCGCGGGCCGGCGCTCGCCACCGCGCCGGTCGCGCAGCTCGCGCTCGCCATCCTGGCGCTGCCCGAGCGCGGCTGGCCGCGCGAGGACGTGCTCGCGGTCATCGGCTCGCGCTACGTCGACGGCCCGGTGCGCCTGCCGGCGCTGGCGCGCGCCGCCGGCCTGCTCGACCTGGGCCCGACCGGCCGCGCCCGGCTGGCGCGCGCACCCGGCGGCGGCGCCGAGGTCGCGGCCTCGCTCGGGCGCCGGCTCGCGCCCATCGACGCGCTGCCCACCTCGGCGCCGCTCGCGCGCCACGTGGCCGCGCTCGCCGCGGCCATGGACGCGCTCGGCATCCCGGCGCGCGCGCGCTCGTACGACCCCGGCCCCGCCGACGACCACGAGCTGCAGCCGCGGGTCGACCGCGCGCTCGCACGCGACCAGGCGGCCATGGACGCGCTCGACGAGCTGTTCGGCGACCTGCCGCGCGCGGCCGCGGCGCTCGGCCTGGGCGCGCGCCCGCTGGCGCGCCTCGCCTTTGCCGAGCTGCTCGCCGATCTCATGGGCCAGACCACGCTGCGCGCGATCGGCGCGCGCGGCGGCGCGGTCAAGCTGGTGCACCTGCGCGACCTGGCGGCGCGCTCCTTCGAGCACGTGCTGGTGCCCGGCCTGGTCGATGGCGCGGCGCCGGCGCGCGGCGGCGACGACGGCGTCTACGGCGAGCGCGAGCGGCGCGCGCTCAACCAGCTCGCCGACGAGCGCGTGGTCGCGACCACGCGCGGCGAAGCCGAAGGCGCCGAGCGCACGCCCTACGAGGCGCTCATGCTGGTCGGCGCGCTGGCCGCGGCGCGCGTCGGCGTGGTGCTCTCGCACGCGCGCGTGGTCGGCGGCCGCCCGGCCATGCGCTCGCCCTTCCTCGACGAGGTCTGCCGGGCCGCGCCCGGGCTGCGCGTCGAGGTGCTGGCGCCGCAGCCGGTGCCCAGCGCCGAGGCCGCGCGCGCGCCTGCCGATCTACTGACACGCGCCGCGCTCGAGGCCTTCGCGGATCCCGCGCTGCGCCTGCCCGGGGTCACCGAGCCCACGCCGACCGCGGCGCTCTACGCGGCGGTGCAGCGCGGCTGGCCGGCGCGGGTCGCGCGTGTGGCGGCCATGGCGCGGGTCGAGCGCGAGCGCTGGCGCTACTTTGCCATGGCGCCGAGCGCGCGCGCGGCGCCCGCCGCGGCCGGGCGCTTCGTCGGTGGCGTCGGGCGGCACAGCGCGCTGGCGCGGCGCGCCGGCGGCGGCCCCGAGGCGCCGGTGGGCGCGAGCCTGCTCGAGACGCTGGCCAACTGCGGCTTCGCCTTCTTCGCGAAGAAGGTGCTCGGCATCGGCGAGCTCGACGAGGCCGGCCAGGCGCCCGACGCGCGCGAGGTCGGCACCCTGGCCCACCGGGCGCTCGAGCTCTTCTACCGCGCCCGCCAGGAGGCGGGTGCGCCGCCGCTGGCCGCCAGCGAGGAGGAGCACCGAGAGCTCGATCAGGCGCTGGACAAGGTCTTCGCCGAGGACGCCGAGCAGAAGCCCGGCCACCCGGTGCTGCGCGCGATCGAGCGCGCGCGCCTGGGCGAGCAGCTGTGGCGGCTGATCGAACACGAGGCCACGCACCTCGACGAGATCGGCGGCGGTGTGCCACGCTACTTCGAGCTCGAGTTCGGCAAGCCCGAGAACCCGCTGCCGGCGCTGCGCATCGGCACGGGCGACGCGGCGCTGCACGTGCACGGGCGCATCGACCGCGTCGACCTGGTGCCCGGCGGCGGCCTGGTCGTGCTCGACTACAAGCTGGGCCGCCGGGACAGCCAGAGCCGCAAGCTCTCCGACGACGAAGCGGGCGTGACCCAGCTGCAGCTGCCCATCTACGCGCTGGCCGCGCGCGCCACGATGGCGAAGCAGGGCCTGGTCGCCGCCGACGCGTCCGTCGACGCCGCGTTCATCAGCCTGCGCGACGGCGCACCCACCCGGCTGCTCAGCAAGGCGCTCAAGGCCACGCCGCTGGCCACGCTGCTCGACGAGCGCCTGCCCGCCACGCTCGACGGGCTGGCAGCGCGGCTCATCGGCGGCGACTTCCCCGTCGATCCGAAGGACTGCGCGTTCTGCTCGTACCGGACGGTGTGCCGCGTGGTCGCCTTGGTCGAAGAAGACGAGGACGCCCGATGACGTTGCGCGGACACGTGCAGGTGCAGCTGCAGGTGCAGGTGGTGACTCCATGAGTCGCGAGGCTACGCAGCTCGCGCGCGCCGCCGCGCGCCGTTTCGGCGGCGACCTGGTGCTCGCCGCCGGCGCGGGCACCGGCAAGACCCACACGCTCGTCGACGTGTTCGTGCACCTGGTCGCGGGCGCGAGCTCGCTGGGCGCGCGCGTGCCGTCGTCGCGCATCCTCGCGCTCACCTTCGGCGAGAAGGCCGCCGCCGAGCTGCGCGAGCGCGTGCGCAGCCGCTTCGAGGCGCTCGCCGTCGATCCCGCGAGTGACCCCGGGCTGCTCGCCGAGCACGCCGCGCGCGAGCTCGCGCCGCTCACCGCCGCCGAGTGGCGCGCTGCCGCGGCGGTGGTCGCGGCCGCGCCGATCGCGACCTTCCACAGCTTTGCGCAGGCGGTGCTGCGGCGCCACGCCGCGGGCACCGGGCTCGACCCCGCGTTCACCATGCTCGACGAGACCCAGGCGCCAGCGCTGCGCCGCGCCGCCGCCGAGGGCGCCGTGCTCGCGGTGCTCGACGAGCCCGACGTGCAGGCGCTGGTGCGCGAGCTCGACTTCTCGCGCGGCGAGGACTCGCGCGGCAGCGGTCTGGTCGAGCACATGGTCGCGGTCACCGTGCGCCTCGACGAGGAGGGCACGTCCGCTGTCGACCTGGTCGGTCGCTGCGACGACGCGAACGCGGCGACCATCACGCACGCCGCCGCGGTGGCGCGCTGGCGCGGCGCGTACGACGGCCTCATCGCGGCACTGGTCGGCGACGGGCGCAAGCGCCCCGCCGGCAAGGCCGCCGAGAAGCTGGTCTGGGCGCGCTCGCGCCACGCCGCCGTGCACGCCGCGCTCGATGTGCTGCATCCCGCCCTCGATCCCGCGCTCGAGCCGACCCTGGCCGAGGCGCGCGACGAGCTGGCCACCGGCAACTACGGCGTCAGCGAGGCCAAGATCGGGCGCGACGAGCTGAAGGCGGCGATCGGCGAGCTCGCCGAGGCGCACGCCAGCTTCCGCGCCGCCGGGCTGGCGGCCACGTTCGTGCGCGTGCTGGGCGCCGCCGAGGTCGCCTACGCCAAGGAGAAGGCGCGCCTGTCAGCGCTCGACTTCGCGGATCTCCTGCGCCGCGCGCGCGACCTCCTGCGCGAGAGCGCGCCGGCGCGCGCCGAGACCCAGGCGCGCTTCGACGCCGTGCTGGTCGACGAGTTCCAGGACACCAACCCGCTGCAGAAGCAGCTCCTGGACCTGTGCCGCGCCGCGGGCGTGCCGCGCCTGGTCGTCGGCGATCCCAAGCAGTCGATCTACGAGTTCCGCGGCGCCGACGTGACCGTGTTCGGCAACGTCGAGCGCGAGACCGCCGCGCAGGGCGGCCAGGTGCTCGCGCTGACCGAGAGCCGGCGCGGCCGCGCCCCGCTGGTGGCGTTCGTGAACCAGCTGTTCGCGCGCGCGCTGCGCCAGAGCGCCGCGGGTCACGACTTCGAGATCGTGTTCGACCAGGCGCGCGACGCGCTCGCGCCGGTGCGCACGTGCGCGGCGGCGGACGGCGCCATCGGGGCGAGCGTCGCAAACGTGGCCGGCGCCATCGGGGCGAGCGTCTCCGCCGCGGACGGCGCGCCTGCCGTGCTCGTGCTCGACGCCGAGCGCGACGACGAGCCGGGCGCGGTCGCGGCGCTGGTGCGTCGCTTCGTGGTCGACCGCATGCCCATCTGGCGCCCCGACCCCGACGACCCGAGCGCCCCCGAACGACCGCAGCCGGCGCGCTGGCGCGACGTCGCGGTGCTCTTGCGGCGCTTCACCCGCCTCGACGAGTACCTGCGCGAGCTGCGTCGCGCCGGCGTGCCGCACTACGTGGTCGGCGGGCGCGGCTTCTACGAGCAGCAGGAAGTGCGCGACCTGTGCCACGCGCTGACGCTGCTCGATCAGCCGAAGGACGCGCTCGCCCTGCTCGGCGTGCTGCGCTCACCGCTCGTGGGCGTCTCGGATCGCACGCTGCTCGTGCTCGCCGAGAGCATGCCGGTGCGCGCCAACGGGCGCTCGGGCCGCCTCGAGCTCGAGCCGCTCCTGCGCGCCGAGTTCGAGCCGCCCGCCGACGTGCCCACCGACGAGGCGGCGCGGCTCACCGAGTACCTCGCGCTGCACCGGCGCCTGCGCCGGCACGCGGATCGGCTGGGCGTGGCGGGGCTCCTGCGCGCGCTCATCGGCGCGTGCGACCTGCCCGCGGTGCTCGCGGCCACGCCCTACGGCGAGCAGCAGATCGCCAACCTCGAGCAGCTGGTCGCACAGGCGGCGGCGCACGACGACCTGAGCCTGCCGCGGGCCGCCTTCGTGCGCGCGCTGCAGGCGCAGATCGACCGCGAGCGCTCGCTGGCGGCGCCGGCGCAGGTGCTGGGCGAGCGCGACGACGTGGTCCGGGTCATGACCGTGCACCAGGCCAAGGGCCTGGAGTTCCCCATCGTCTTCGTGCCCGAGGCGGGCGTGGCCGATCGCGACCAGTGGCCGCAGGTGGCCTACGATCGCACCGCCGGCCTGGGTGTACGCCTGCGCAACGCTGACGGCACGCTGGTCTCGTCGCGGCGGGCGCGCGAAGCGCTCGAGCTGCGCAAGGCGCGCTCGCGCGCCGAGTCACTACGCCTCTTCTACGTCGCGTGCACGCGCGCGCGTGATCACCTGATCATCGCCGGCTGCCCCACGCCGCGCAGCAAGGACACCTGGCGCCACCACGTCGACGAGTGGCGCCAGCACGACCCTGACGCGGCCGCGCTCGCCTGCGTGGTCACCGAGGCGCCGGCGCCGAGCGCGCCGCTCACCGCCAGCCCCGCCGAGCGCGAGCCGGCCATGGCGGCGGGCGTCGCGCTGCCCGCGGCGGCGCTCGCAGCCGATGGCGCCGAGGCCGCGGCCGAGCGCCTGGCCGAGCGCTTCGCGCCGCCGCGCACCCCGGCGCGTGCGCTGGTCGCGCCGGTCACCGAGCTGTCAGACTTCGACGACTGCGCGCGCCGCTACCGGCTGCGCCACGAGGTCGGCCTCGCCGAGCACCGCCGGCTGCCCGTGGTGCAACCGGCGGCGGCCAAGCGGGCGAAGTGGGGCGCGAGCACGGGCGGCGCGAGCACGGCCGCCGCGGTCGTGGCCTCGATCGACGACCTCGACCCCGGCGCGCTCGATCCGCTCGAGCGCGGCACCCTGGCGCACCGGCTGCTCGAGCGCGTCGACTTCGCCGACTTCGCCGCGCGCGGGGCCGCCGCACTCGACGACGTGCTCGCCCACGAGGGCCACGCCGCGCCGCTCGCCGACGACGCGCGCGAGGTCCGCGACGCGGTGCGCCGCCTGCTCGAGGCCCCGCTCGGCCGCGCGCTCGCCGCGCGCGCGCCCGCCACGTTCGCGCGCGAGGAGTCGTTCGTGTTCACGCCGCGCGCGCACGGCGCCGCGACGCGCCTGCTGCTGAAGGGCCAGATCGACCTCGTGCTCTACGACGACGACGTGGTCACCGTGCTCGACTACAAGCTGTCGCGCTCCACCGACGGCCGCGACTACCACTTCCAGCTCGGCGCCTACGCGGCCGCGGCGCGCGCGCTGTACGGCCGGCGCGTGCGCGCCGGGCTCGTGCACCTGCGCGACCGCGCGCCCGAGCCGCACCTGCACGACTTCGGCGACGCCGAGCTGGACGCGATCGAGGCGCGCCTCGCCGACATCGCGGTGCAGCTCGCCGAGGCGCGACGCCTCTCCAGCTTCCCCGGGCGCGAGCGGCCCGACTGCGTGGCGCTCGCCTGCGGCTACATCGGCCGCTGCCACGCCGCCGGCGCGAACAGCCCGCCGCCGCGCAAGCCGCCGCCGACCACGCCGCCGGGCGGCTCAGCGCCGCGCCGGCAGCTCCGCTTCGGCGAGGGCATCCAGGGCTGGTAGCAGGTTGGCGACGTCGCGCGCGAGCGCGTCCTGGCGCGGCGTGTACCAGCGGTAGGGATCGAGCCAGTCGCGCGGATCGCTCGCGCGTGGTCCGGCGCCGATCTCGAAGAGGAACGTCCACGCGCCGTGGCGCTCGAGAAAGTGATCGATCTCGGCGCCGTGCGCGGCGAACAGACGACTCCGCTGCGCGAGCGGCACGATCCGGTAGGGCCGCGCCTGGCACGCCGCCATGACGTGCGCCAGCGCGAGCATCTGCGGCAGCTCGGCGGGCGGCGTGCGCGCGCCCGCCCAGGGCACGTAGATCCACTCGCCGAACGAGTGCAGCGAGGCCACCGCGGCGGGCCGCTCCGCCGTCGCCAGCGCGTCGAGCGCCGCGGTCTCTGGCTCGGACAGCGGTCCAGCGCCAGGCGCGAAGATCTTCGGCAGTGCGCGCGTCAGCCAGTGCCGGTTGCTCCAGTTCGAGGCGAAGTTGCGGTTCAGGTCCACGCCGCGCGCGTTGGCGCGCAGGAAACGGCGCTCGCCCGCGGCGCGCGCCCGCAGCACCGCGCGAAAACCGTCCGGGTTGGCGAGCGGCGCGACCACCAGCCGGCGCCGGCGCCACGCTGCCGCGCCCGCCCCGCGCGCGTGCTCCACGAGCGCCAGCGCCGCGAGCGTGCCGACGTGCTCCATGGCGTGCAGCCCGCCGATCACGACCACCGTGCCGTCCGTGCCGCCCGGGTCGACGGTCACCCGCCACAACGGCTCGCCCTGGACGCTCGCCCCGTACGCCTCGCCGCCGAGCCCACGCACGCGCCGGGTGAAGTCCTCGTAGGAGCAGGCGACCTCGAGGCCCAAAGCTGCGCTCATGACGAAGGATCTTAGATCCTTACTCCGGGTTGATCACGTCCACGTTGGTCCCGCCCGGGTACGCGTAGCTCACGAAGCGATCGAAGCCGTACACCACGAGCCCGAAGGACTCGCCGCTGACGCTCTTGAGGGTGTGGCGTCCGTCGTCCTGCAGGGCCGGGTTGTCCGGCTCGCTCGCCAGCGGCAGGCTCAGCGGGCAGCGCACCGAGAGGTACTCCTTCATGACCATGCCGTCGGGGATCAGGCCTGCCGTTTCGTATTCGCAGCGCGGCAGCGCGGTCGCGAGCGGCAGGTCGTCGTAGACGAGCTCGGTCCCGACCGGCATCGCGATCAGCAGGAAGTCGAAGACGTACTTGTTGGGCACCAGGAAGACGTACTTGTCGCGCCACTGCTGCGTCGGCGGCAGCACCGTGAACGACGGGTCGCCGCCCGGGATCGACGACGGGATGCCCGCGGTCTGCTGCCCGGTCTGGAACTGCCCGACCGAGATCGGCTCGTCGGCGACGATGACGAAGTCGCGCTTGGCCTCGAAGGTGACGTAGCTGCCGCGCCCCATCGAGAAGTAGTCGTTGGGCGGCGGCAGGTTCGTGTACACGTTGGTGCCGGTGCCGAGCTCGCCCTCGGCGGCGAGGATGCGCCAGACCTCCGTCTCCTGTTCGAGCACGGCCACGTCCCAGCCGGCCTCGTCGAGGTAGTAAGTGCGGCGCGGGCTCTGCGTGGCCACGAAGGTGGTGCCCAGCGCGGTCTCGGGGAAGAGCTGCTCCTCGAGGTGATCGGCGCAGCAGTCGCGCGTCGCGAAGGTCTCGAAGAGCGGCACGTCGGAGGCCTCCGAGCCGGAGAAGACCGCGACCGGCTTGTCGGCATCGACGACCGTGCCGGTGAAGTCGGCGTTGAAGTCGTCGGTCTCCAGGTTCACCACGTCGTAGGGGCCGAGCGCGAACTCGAGCACGCTGCCGGCCACGCCCTCGGGCACGCCGCCGCCGGCGATGGTGCGCGTCGACAGCTGCACCTTCACGGTGGTCGCGTCCTGGGTGCCGACGATGGTCAGGAAGGCGCGCAGGTCGATGTCGGCGTTGGTGTTGCCGTCCTCGCTGGTCGCGAGCGTCTGTGGCCAGCCCATGACCAGGTAGTCGTTGCCGAGCGCGCTCTGCGGCAGGAGCAAGGACGCGTCGTTGGAGAAAACGCTCACGTTCTCGAGCGGGTTGAACTGGTAGGCGATGATCGGTGCGGTCGAGGTGATGTGGAAGGCGCGCGACGACAGGCAGGTGTGCGAGCCGTCGTTCAGGCGCGGGTCGGTGGAGCAGTCGAGCTCGCGCGGATCGAGGTCGATGATCTCGAGATCGCCGCCGCCCGGGATGCGGTTCAGGTACGCGGTCGCGACCGTGCGCAGGAGCGGCGCCTGCCCGGGCGGCGCGTCGTTGACCTCGACCTTCACCGACGCGGGCAGCTCGAGCGGGTTGGTGATCACGATCGAGAACTGCTGCGCCGCCGCCGGGCCCTGATCGTTGGTGACCGCGTTGTCGAGGTCGACCGCCCAGTACTCGCAGCCCTCGTAGGAGCGCGACGCCTCGGCGAGCCCGCAGGCGTCCGCGCACTCGCCTGCGCCGGTGCACAGCTGGCCGACCTCGGGGTCGCAGCGGCCGATGACGTCCAGGCGCGAGCCGTCCGAGCCGCAGCGCACGATGTCGAAGCCGTCGCCGCCGCACGCCAGGCTGCCCGGGTCGCACAGGCGGCAGCCGACGCCGGTGAAGCAGAGCAGGTTCTGCGCGCCGCAGTCGAGCGACGCCACCCACGACTCACCGTCGGAGGCGCAGGTCTCGTAGACGTTGGCGCTGCACTGCTGCGTGCCTGGCGCGCACACGCTGCCGGCGCGCGGCGGGTCGGCCGAGCAGGAGGCGAGCGAGGCGAGCGAGGCGAGCGCGGCGAGCCCAGCCAGCGCAGCGGAGCGGGTCAGCACGATGGCGCGGTGGCTTCGGCTCATGCGGGGCTACTGCGGCGGGAGCTGGACGACGAACGCCTCGTTCGCGTACGCGCTCCACAGATTGGCATTGATGTGACCGTAGTTGACCACGTCGAAGTCGAGCCCCGGGATCGCGATCTCGTAGATCGTCCAGATGAGGTCGTCGGGCGAGGGCACCGGCGTCATGTCGGCCCAGGTCACCAGATCGTAGAGCGGCAGATCGCGCAGCCCGCCGCGCGCGAACACGCGCCACAGCGGGATGCCGTCCTGCGCCTGCATCACGGTGTGGTAGCTGAACACCGGCACGCCGGTGGTCGCGCCCTCCGGCGCCCAGTGCAGGCGCGACACGCTGGACGGCGGCGCACCCGGCACCGGATCGATCGCGCGCGGCACGCCCAGGAATCCGTCGATCACGATGGGCGCGCCCAGATCGTCGATGCCGCGCTCCACGCGCACCGAGAACGGCGAGCCGCCGTCGCCGCTGTAGGCGCCGGTGATGATCGTGTACGAGGCGTCGGCGATGCTGCGCACGAGCGGCGGCATCGCGGTCATGACCATCGACGTGGCGCCCGCCGGAAATGTCTGCACGTGGCCGGGCACCTTGATGACGCCCTCGCCACCGAGGTCGATGTACGCGCGCGCCTGGTAGCGATCGGGCCCGCCCACGCCGCCCGCGGCCACGAGCGGCGGCGGGTTGGCGAGATCGATGGGCAGCGCGGCGTCGAGCGGGATGTCCATGGTGATGCTGATATGCTCGACGTTCTCGTCGGGGCCGACCAGCACGCCGCGCGCGACGCCCATGGCGAAGGGGTAGAACACGCCCGGCTCCTGCGGCCCGTCGCCGTCAGGATCGAGCGACTCGTCGTAGAGCCCGGCGACCGCGACGACCGCGAGCGCCGCCGGCCGCGCCGTGATCGAGAACTGCCACGAGATGCGCCCGTCGTCCACGTACTCGACGATGCCGCCGGCTCCGGGCGCGGGCACGCCCGAGAACGGCGTCGACGAGGTCGTGAACACGAGCGCGCGCTTGCGCTCGCCCGGCACGCGCGGCTCGGGCACCAGGTCCCAGGTCGGCTCACCCAGGCCGGTCACGTCGCCGAAGATGATCTCGCCGGTGATCGTGCCGCTCCGGCGCCCGGGCGGAAACGGCCCCGGATCCGGAGGCATCGGGTCGGGCACCGGCAAGAGCCAGATCGTGGCCTCTGCTGCGTCGTACGACACGAACGCGCCGCGCTCGTAGCCGGGCTTCGACGCGACTACCGTGATCGGCCCGACCAGGCCGGGCGCCGAGAAGGTGATGTGGCCGAAGTCGTCGGTGAGGCCCTTGTACGTGGCGGTGGCGGGATCGCCGACGGTCACGAAGGCGCCATCGATGCCATTGCGCGACAGCCGGTCGACGACGCTCACGTTGATCGTCCCGGCGATGGGCCCGCCGCCCAGGCCGCCCGAGCTCGGGTTGCCGGTCAGCTCGTAGGTGAACGCGTCGTCGGCGCTGACCACGCCGGCCGCACCCTGGATCACCACGTCGGCGGTGCCGCCCAGGCCCGCGGGCGTGTAGCCGGCGATCTCCTGCTCGTTCACGACCACCACGCCGGTCATCGGCGCGCCGTCGAAGGTGACCGTGTCGCCGTCGACGAACGCGGTCCCCAGCCCGCGCAGACGCACGAACGTGCCGCCACCGATCGACCCGCTGGGCGGATCCGCGAACACCGCCTCGTAGCGGAACGCGCCGTCGCTGGTCGCGACCAGCGCCTGCGAGCGCACCTCGACAGTGGCGTCACCTGGCGTCCCGGGCGGCGTGCGCAGGAGCGCGCGCCGCTCGTCGATGACCTCGAGATCGAGCGGCTCGACCAGCCGGCCACCGACGAGGACCTCCATGCCGGCCGCGAAGCCGTGCCCGCGCAAGAGCGCCTCGGTGCCGCCCGCGAACGGCCCGTGATCCGGATCGACGTACTCGATCGACACCGGCGGCCCGGCGTCCGCGGCCGGAATCGCGCCATCGGGCCCGGGCGGCGCCCCGTCGGGGCGTACGGGGTCCGGGGCACCGTTGTCGCCGCCGCAGCCGCCGCCACCGGCGCCGCTCAGCACGATCGTCGCGAGCACGACCAGCCGAGGGACGGACGACCACCGCATCACTGAAGGGTCGCATACGGGCGACGCCGCGCAAAGGTCGGAGCGCTGGCCGCCCCTGGCCTCGAGGGCCCAGGTCGAGGCCGCGGCCCAGCATGGCTGGCAGCGTCTCGGACAAGACGCCTGGACGAGCCCGACGCCTGGACGAGCCCGCCACGAATGCTCGTGAAGACCTCGCCCTGAGTCAGGTCGGCGGCGGCGCGGCGTTCTTCTGCTGTTGCTGCGCTTTCTTCTTCTTGACCATGCGCCAGCCCAGCAGGGCCATGATGGCGAGGATCGTGATCTTCACGCCGATGAACACGCCCGCCACATACGGGCCGGGCGGGATGCCGAAGAAGCTGAGGACCGCCACGATGGCGGCGGTGATGGCGGTGGTCAGCATGGTGGGGAGGACTGCAAACGTAGCACTCATCCTGCGATCCGCACCGCCCGGCACGGCGTTCGCGCTAGAACGCGCCGTCGACGCAGGTGCCCGCCGGCGGCTCGCAATGGGTGTGGCCGTCGAACACGCGGCACTCACTGCCCGACGCGGTGGCGCAGCAATCCATCTGCGAGCCGCAAGCGATCCAGATTTCGCACGTGAGGCCAGCGGCGAGCTCGCAATGGGTGCCGGGCATTGCGGAAGACGTCGCAGTGCAAACCGGCGCCGCAATCCACCGAGTTGAGGCACCAGGCGCCCAGGCCCCGCTGCGGCTCGCAGGTGCTCACCTGGCCGAAATCCGAGCGGTCGCAGAAGTAGCCGTCGACGCAGGTGTCATCGGTGCACACGGCGCCGGGCGCGATGTTCGCAAGCGCGCAGCGCTCGACGAACAGCTCGCTCGGGTCGACGATGCAGGCCGCGCCGGCGACGCAGGTGCGCACGTCCTTGTCGTCCGAGTAGCGGCACGCCGCCCCGACCTGAGCGATTCGCTCGCAGTAGTAGACCACCGTGTCGGAGGAGCCCGCCGGGTCCAGGTTGGTCTGCATGCTGAAGCACAGGTCGCTGCCGCAGGCGCCGGCCGAGCAGGCCTCGACGCGCGGACGACAGGTGCTCGGCGCGTCGAAATCATCGGCGCTGGGCTCCTCGGCGCAGATGCCAGCGCCGGCGCAGTCGTTGTGCCAGTCGCAGCGCGCCCACGTCGCGCACGTGGCGCCGCACGCACCGTCGCAGTCGACGTCGGTCTCATCGGCGTCCAGGACGCCGTTCACGCAGGAGCTGGAGGGCGGCGGCGCGGTCGTGCCACGCGCGCCAACACCCCTCGCAGGCGTAGAAATCGCGCGAAAAAGCGACGCGGCGCATAGGCCGCGCGTGCGCAACGCACGGATTGGCCGGATCTCGTGAGTCCTCGCGGTCGTCCGCGTCACAGCGGCGGCGTGAACCAATCGTCACACCCTGTGGCACCGGGCCGGCGGTGCGCTGTGGCCGCTCAACCCCGCCGCCACAGCGCCGCGTGATCCTCGATGTACGTGCGCAACGTTCGCGTCGAGCGCCCGAGCAGCCGCGCGAGCGTGGGATCGACGGTGGCCGCCTGGCCCAGGCGCAAGCCGACGTGCAGGATCGTCTGCACGGCGGCCTGGCCCCAGGGCAGGCCGCGACGCCGGCGCAGGTGCAGCGCATAACCCACCATGGAGGCAGGCACATACCGGATCGGGCGACCGAGGACGCGCGCGAGCAGCTCGGCGGCCTCGGCGAAGCTGACTGCTGCGGGGCCGGTGAGCGTGTACGCCGCGGCGCGATGAGCCGCGGGCTCGGTGAGCGCGAGCGTGGCCACCTCGGCCACGTCGCGGACGTCGACGAAGGTGGCCACGCCGCGGCCGGCCGGCACGTAGAGCCGGCCGTCCTCGACGATGTCGCGGCGGTAGGCGTCGCCCAGGTTCTGGGCGAAGAAGCCGGGCCGCAAGATGGTGTGCGCCGGCTCGCCCGCGCGCAGGTGGTCCTCGACCGCACGGTGGGGCACGATCTTGTTCTTCTCCGCGCCGGCCACCGAGAGGAACACGACCGGCCCGGCGCCAGCGGCGCGTACCGCATCGATGAACGGCACCAGCGTGGCGCGGGTGTCGGCGATGGCCGGCGGGCGCATGAGGAACACGCCGCGGCAGCCAGCCACGGCGGGCGCGTAGGTGGCACGATCGCGCAGGTCGAGGGCCACCGCCTCGACGACGCCACCGGCGGCAGAGCGGGCTCGGCTGGGATCGCGATCGCCCACCCGCACCGCGGCTCCGCGCGCAACCAGCGCGCGCACGACCTCGCGGCCCACGTTGCCGGTGGAGCCCGTGACCAGGATGGGATGCATCAGCATGACGGCAGCCCCGCGCGCCTGCTCATCACCGACCCTTGGCCCTCGGGTCCAGCGCGAGGTGCACCGCGGCCACCAGATCGTCGGGGAGCCACGGCTTGCGCAGGAACCCGGCCAGGCCCTTGCCGACGAGGTGGACCATGGCCTCTTGCTCGGCGTAGCCGCTCGACAGCACGACGCGCACGTCCGGTCGCAGCGTGCGCATGCGCCGGAAGGTCTCCTCGCCGTTCAGCCGGGGCATGGTCATGTCGAGGAGCACCGCGATGATCGCGTCGGGGTGCGCGGTGAAGCGTTCCAGGGCGTCCTGGCCGTCGACCGCCACCATCACGTCGAAGCCGGCCTGCTCGAGCACGCGCCGCGCCGCCTTGCGGACCAGCTCCTCGTCGTCGACGACCAGGATCTTGCCCACGCCGCGCCAGGCCGCGCGCCCCCCCGCGGCGGCCTGCGCGCGGGCGTCCGGCGAGCCCGTGATGGCCGGCAGGAGCACCTTGAAGGTCGTGCCCTTGCCCGGCTCGCTGTGGACCTTCACGGCGCCCCGGTGACCGCGCAGGATCCCGAGCACCGCGGCCAGGCCGAGGCCCCGCCCGGTGAACTTGGTGGTGAAGAAGGGATCGAAGATCTTGTCGCGGGTGTCGGGGTCCATCCCGCAGCCGGTGTCGGCGACCTCGACGTAGACGTAGGTGCCCTCGGTGAGCTGCTCGTCCAGGTAGGTGCTCTGCAGGTAGGCGCGATCGGCCACGACCACGCCGGTCGAGATGGTCACGAGGCCGTCCTTGTCCTCGAGCGCGTCGCTGGCGTTGGTCAGCAGGTTCATGACCACCTGGCGCAGCTGCGCGACGTCCGCATCGACCAGCGGCAGCTCGGCGGCCAGGTTGAAGCGCAGGATCGCGCGCTTGGAGATGACCGAGCGGAGCAGGTGCGCGAGCTCCTCGACGACCCGGTTGAGGTGCAGGTGCTCGACGACGAAGCGACCCTTACCCGAGTAGGCGAGCAGCTGGCGCGTGAGCTCGGCGGCGCGCGTCGAGGCGGTCTGCACGTCGTCGAGCATCGGGCGGATCGTCGACTCGGGCGGCAGCTCCTTGAGCGCCATGCCGGTGTTGCCCAGGATGCCGGCGAGCAGGTTGTTGAAGTCGTGCGCGATGCCGCCGGCGAGCACGCCCAGGCTCTCCAGCTTCTGCGCGTGCTGGATCTTGAGCTCGAAGCTACGCCGCTCGGTCACGTCGGAGCAGAGCGCGAGCGAGCCCTGGAAGGCGCCTTGCTCGTCGCGCAGCGGGTTGGTCGCCATGATGGTCCAGACCACCGAGCCGTTCTTGTGCCGGAGGCGGAAGTCGTGTTTTTCGGCCACGCCTTGCTGGCGGCGACCCAGGTGGACCTCGGCGACGGCGCGCGCCTCGGCGTCCATGAAGTCGAAGAGGTGGCGGCCGAGCATCTCCTCGACGGTGTAGCCGAGCATGGCCGCCATCTGATCGTTGGCGAACGTCGTCAAGGCGGCGGTATCGAGCACCCACACACCCTCCTGGCAGGTGGTGACGATCTGACGATAGCGCGCCTCGCTGGCCCGTAGCCTGGCGTCGGTCTCGAGGCGCTCGAGCTCCATGGCCGCGCGGCTGGCGAACAGCACCAGGATGGGCTCGAGCGACGCACGCGGCAGGTGCTCGAGCGGCTGGTCGTGCAGCGCCACCAGGATGCCCATGGGCGTGCCGCCCGCGCCGAGCAGCGGGATGCCCAGGTAGGCGTGCATGCCGAGGTCGGCGAGCAAGGCATCGCGCGGGAACAGCGCCTGGATTCCCGACGGGTAGAAGCAGACCCCGGCGGTCATCACCTCGGCACACGGCGTGTCCGCGAGCTCGTACGCGAAGGCGTCCGCAGGCTGACCGTCGCTGAAGACCCCTTTGCTGCGCATGGTGCGCCGGGTGGGCTCGAGCGCGCCCACGAAGGCCATCTTCACGCCCAGCGACTGGGCGATGGCGCGGGCCAGCCCGCGGAAGAACTCGTCGCCGGTGGTGTGCGAGGTCAGCTCGAGCAGCGTGCGTACGGCCGTCGAGAGAGGTTCCGTTTCTGCGGCCGCGGACATGGCGCGGATACTAGCCCAGGGCGGGTGCGTCCCACGCGGGGTTCATGGCTTGCGGTTACCGGGTGCGGGCGCGGGTGCGGGCGCGAGCACGGGCGCGGGGGCTACCGGTGCTACGGGGGCTACCGGTGCTGCCGGTGCTGCCGGTGCCGCCGCCGGCGCGTGCAGCGCGAGCTGCCCCTGCCGCGACAGATCGATCGACGTGCCCAGGATGCGCAAGGCCTCGCCGGGGGCGTGGAAGCCCATGCTGTTCTCGGCCTCGACGAAGTCCAGGTAGAACTGCGCCTGGCGGTGCAGCGCGCGCGCGCGCGCCACGCGCTCCTCCGGGACGCCCGCCGGGCGCGCGGCCTCGAGGTCACCGATCAGGGCCACGACCGCGTCCATGGCGCGGTTGCGCAGCTCGAAGACGCGATCCTGGATCTGGTGCACACGTGCGCGCATCTCCTCCTCGGAGAACTTGTGACAGGGCTGGCACGCGTTGTTGATGTTGAGCAGCGGGCTGCGCACATGGTGATCGCTGATCTTGAGCGCGCCCACGCGCATGTAGGGCATGTGGCAGTCGGCGCAGGACACGCCCGAGCGCGCGTGGATGCCCTGGTTCCAGGTCTCGAACTCGGGGTGCTGCGCCTTGAGCAGGCGGGTGCCGGTCCGCGCCTGCGTCCAGTCGGCGTGGCCGACCTCTTCGTAGTACGCGTAGATGGCCTCGACGCCCAGGCCCTTCGCCCACGGATAGGTCAGGCGCTTCTCCGGGCCCTTGAAGTAGTACTCCACGTGGCACTGGCCGCACACGAAAGCGCGCATCTCCTGGTGGGTGGCGTCGCGGTTGACGTCGTAGTCGGCGCGCCCCTGTGTGGCCTGGAACGCGCGCATGCCCTCCATGAACGCGGGGCGGGTCACGCGTAGCTGCATCGTGCTCGGGTCGTGGCAGTCGATGCACGCGACCGGGTGCTCGACCAGCTTGCGCGCCTCGGCGTAGGGCATCGGGTTCACCTTCTCGAAGCCCTTGATGAGGTCACCGTCGCCCGCCTTCCGGTAGGCCGTATACATGGACCCATGGCAGTGGAGGCAGGCGCCCGGTTGCTTGGCGACCTGCTGGCGCTCGGTGAAGGTCTGGTCGTCGAGCATAAAGGCGTGGCCGCGCTCCTCGCGAAAATCGACCGCAAAGGCGTAGCCGTCCCAGATCGTCTTGAGGCGTTCGTCTTCCTCGAGCCGTGACTGCGCCACGATCGAGCGCGGATCCGCCGCCGACGGCGTGCGCTGGACCGCCTCGCTGCCGCCGTAGCGCGTCCGCACCTGGTCGACGGTGCGTCGGTAGCCGTCGTACTGCAGGGGAAAGTTCTTGCCCCAGATCGCCGGATCCACCGTGTCGTCGGTGAGCTCGACGACGCGGAAGAATGGGTTCTTCGCCTCGCCCTTTCGGTCGGTGATGTTGACGAGCAGCGCTGCCACCAGCGCCGCCGCGGCCGCGCCCAGGAGCGCCGCACCGACCAGGAGCAAGAGGGTGCGGCGTCGCGGCCGTTCAGGCTTCGCCTCGGTCGTCACGGGTGGCCTCGCATTCTCGAGATCAATCGGTGGTCCGGTGCCCGACCGAGCCGTGGCACCGGATGCATGAGATGGCGTCGCCGCCGTGACCGCTGGTCATGGCCGAGACGATCTCGGCGTGGCAGCGGCGGCACTGGGCCTCGGTGACCCGGCGGTTGGCGGCGGTGATGCGGATGGGTTCGTGGAAATTGCCCGAGGTGAAGGCCACGGAGTGGTTCCAGCCGTTCTTGGCCTTGACCCAGTACTTGCCCAGCCCCGAGGGTGGCGCGTGACAGTCGTTGCACGCGGCGACCGCGTGGTGGCTGGACTTCTGCCAGGCATCGAAGTGCTGCTGCATCACGTGGCAGTTGGCGCAGGCGTGCGGATCGTTCGTCAAGTACGAGGCGCCCTTGCTGTAGACGAAGGTGAAGCCGCCGACCCCGATCGCGGTGCCGATGATCGTCGCCGCGGCGAAGCTCAGCGCCAGCGTCGAACGAGAGATGGTGCGCACGGTGCCGGCAGCATGCGCTCAAACCGCGGCAGGCACCAGGCATGCTCGCGAGGTGCTTGCGAGGCGCAGCAGCGCTCAGCGCGAGACGATCTTCCAGCCGCTCGAGCCTTGCACGTTCCAGGGCAGGTAGATGTCGCCGGTCACGGTCGCGCCGTTCATGAGCCAGGCCGCGACGGCGCCGGTGCCGGCGTGGTGCCAGAGCAGGTCGAGCTTGCCGTCATGGTTGAAGTCGCCCTTGCCCTCGAGCACCCAGCCGGTCGAGGCTGTCGCCTGCCGCGACGCATCGGAGATTCCCATCACTGCGGTCCCGTTCTGGTAGACGAACGAAACGTAGCCGTTACCGGGGTAGTGAATGACCAGGTCGGGATGGCCGTCGCCGTTGAAGTCGCCGACCGTCGCGACGCGTCCGTGGCCGAAGGCGTCGTACTCGTGGTAGTCGAGGTTGAGCGTGCTCTGCGGCTGGGCGTCCTTCATGATCCAGACGCCGATCACGCCGCTCTCGGGGTGGTGCCAGTAGATGTCCGAGTGACCGTCGCCGTTGTAGTCGGCGACGCCGACGACCTTCCAGCCCGAGTTGCCGGGGACGTTCCAGCTGAGGTTCTCGTAGCCCTTCGGCTCGCTCTTGCCGCTCATCTTCCACACCGACAGCACGCCCGTCGCGGGGTGGTACCAGAGGATGTCGCGATTGGTGTCCTTGCTGCGGTCGAAGTTGCCGGTGCCGACGATCTGCCAGCCGGAGGAGCTCGGCATCTCCCAGTCGAGGGTGCTGTCCGAGATCGTATTGCTCGCGCTCTGGCGCCAGGCGGCGACGACGCCGCTCGGGCCGTGGTGCCACAAGATGTCGGAGCTGCTGCCGTAGCGGAACGCGGGCAGGTAGTCGGGCGGATCGTCGTCGTCGTCGATGCCGTCGCCGGGCTCGTCACCGGTGTTGTCGGGGACGTCGTGCGGATCCCAGGGGAAGTCGCTGCCGCCCTCGCCGATGTGCTCGCAGATGAGGCATTCCGCGGCGGATGCTTCGCTGGTGGCGCCGGTGAGGGCGACGAGGCCGGCCGCGAGCGACGCGGCGGCGATGGTGGGCTTGAAGAAGTTCATGCTCGGCTGTAGAGCAAGTCACGTGCCGTGAGGAATGGGGAAGCATGCTGCAGGCTTGGGCGAGGACGCGGCGGGTGTCACGCCATGGCGAGGGCGGCGTCGCGGTTCTGCACCATGGTGAGGCACTAGCCTGCGACGCCGCCGTGAAGGTGACCGGTTCGCGGCGCGACGTTCCGTGGATCCATGGGGAGCAGAGGCGAGGCGTTTCGTCGGCGTTCGGCGCGTGGCCGAGCGCGGGTGGTGACTTCGTTTGGACGCCTGCCGGCAGAAGCCACTGGGGCGGGCGGGCGGTGCCTTCGTCGGCGTCGGGGCACGTTGGCGGTGGTGCCTTCGTTGCGCGCGAGCGGAGCCGGAGCTGATGGTGCGCGTGGGACGCGGGCCAATGAGCCGGAAGTCGGCGTGGCCGTGCGCGCTTGCGCGGTGGTGCGTACGGCCGGGGCCGCAGCAGGAGTGCGTACTGCCGGGCCGGCCGTAGACGGCAGGGACGACGCAAGGGTCGCGGACGTCGGTCGATTTCTCGGGACGTACGCGATTCGTTCTTGACGCGCTTCGGGCGTGTTTTCGGCGCTGCTGCAGGCGGGCGCGTGGATGGGTCTGCTGGCGGGGCGGGCTGTGGCGAGAAGGCGCGGAAGGGACGGCGCGAGGGTCGCGTCGCGATGGCGTCGAGAAAGCGGCGTGGTGGACGCGTTGGTGCGGCTGGTGGGGTGCGAAAATCGTCGGTTACAAAAAAGCATGCGCACGAACACGCTGGCCACGGTTCCGTCGTCCGAGCTGACCTCGCGGCTGTACGAGCTGCGTGGCGAGGAGCGAAGGTTGCTCGTCGAGTTCCTCGTGTACCTGGGCGAGGTGGACAGGAGGCGGCTGTACGCGGAGCTGGGCTTCGCGAGCTTGTTCGTCTTTCTGAGTCAGCATCACCGAGGTACTCCGCCACGACCGGGAAGCGCGCGACCAGCCGCGTGGCGGTCGACCGCCGGTAGGCTGCGCTACTCGAGTACCCGAGATGCTGACTCAGAAAGACGAACAAGCTCGCGAAGCCCAGCTCCGCG